>CAZDLH010000734.1:0-1513 GCA_964505925.1 uncultured Burkholderiales bacterium | reverse complement strand
GCGCGCCTCGATGATGGCCGCGCCGCGCTTTTGTACGGTGGGGATAAAGGTGTCGCGGTACCAGCTCTGCTCGACCAGCTCCAGAGCGTCCTTGCCGTCGACTTTAGCGTGGCTCAGATCCGGGTACTGGGTGGAGCTGTGGTTACCCCAGATGGTGACCTGTCGGATATCTCGAGAGTGAACATTGGTCTTCTCTGACAGCTGCGATAGGGCTCGGTTATGGTCGAGCCGGGTCATAGCGGTGAACTGCTTGCGGTCGAGGCGTTTCGCCTGACTGGCAGCGATCAGTGCGTTGGTATTGGCCGGGTTGCCGACCACCAGAACACGGACATCCGAGGCGGCGCGCTTGTCGATGGCCTTACCCTGGGGGGCGAAGATGGCACCGTTGGCGTCCAGCAGGTCTTTGCGCTCCATCCCGGGCCCGCGGGGACGGGCCCCCACCAGCAGGGCGAAGTTCGTGCCGTCGAAGCCCTCGTCCAGATCGGAAGTGGCGACGATGCCGTCGAGGAGGGGGAAGGCGCAGTCCCTGAGCTCCATGACTACCCCCTTCAGGGCGTTCAGCGCCTGGGGGATCTCGAGCAGCTGCAGTACGACCGGCTGGTCCGGTCCGAGCATATCGCCGGCGGCGATGCGGAAGGCCATAGCGTAGCCGATGTTACCGGCGGCGCCGGTGATGGCGACCTTAACAGGTTTTTTCATGAATGTCCTCTCATTTCGGTCAGCTGGGGTGGCGAGGAACGCTCTACTCGTCGTAGTTTCCGGCCAGGTTGTGGAAGAAGCGAGCGACCGGGTTTTTCGATGTCCGCTTGTCCGAGGTCAGAAGCTCTAGCTCGCCCGGGTCTAGCCAGACTCCACCACACTTCGGGCAGCGGTCGATCTCGACTCCGTGCAGCTCTAGGGCTTCCAAAGGTTGACCCTGGCACTCGGCGTTGAGGCAGAGGCGCTGCTGCTGCTCTTTTTGACCAGAGCGCTGAGCCTTTAAGGTCTCTAGTCGTTTGCGCTCTTCTTCAGCGAAAAACTTGTCTTCGTCGGTCACGGGTTTCTTGCGGAAAGCTCCCTGGGGAAGCGGATCTTTGTTGGGGTCGCTCATGAGTTCTCCCTCTCTAGTGTTAGATGTCGGATCGGCATTCCGGGATGGCGCGGGGGGTTCCTTCCAGAATGCGGAGCCGAACTCGGCGACGAGCAGGGTTCGACTCCGAGGCGGCGCAGTTCCTCGGCATGAACTTTCGGCAGCGGCACTTCCTCAAACTCTTCGACTATACGGCCCAAGAGATCCACGAGCTTTTGGAGCTGGCGCGGACTCTGAAAGGAGCCCGTCAGACCCGCTCTCAACCCCCGGTTCTGCAAGGGCGAGCGGTGGCTTTGATCTTCGAGAAGGACTCTACCCGGACGCGCTGCGCCTTCGAAGTGGCGGCCGCCTATCTGGGGGCCCACACCACCTACATCGGCCCCGGGAGCAGCCACCTGGGCAGCAAAGAATCGATCGCCGACACAGCTCGGGTCTTGGGCCGCC
>CAZDLH010000733.1:0-1520 GCA_964505925.1 uncultured Burkholderiales bacterium | reverse complement strand
ACGGGCTGCTGCGCACGGCCATCCGCTGCGACGACCCGGTGCTCTTCCTAGAGCATAAACATCTGTACCGTCAGACGCACAATAAAGGGCGAAACCCCGGTGCGGACTTCGGGATCCCCTTCGGCAAAGCGCGCCTCGTGCGGGAGGGGCGGGACTTGACCGTGGTCACCTACGGAGCTTTAGTGCATCGAACCGAGCAGGCGGCGAAGGTGCTCGAGAAAGAGTCGGGGGTCTCGGTGGAGATCCTGGACCTTCGCACGCTGTCTCCGTACGACTGGGAGAGCATCGCCGCGAGCGTGAAGAAGACCTCGAAGGCGATCGTGGCGCACGAGGACTCGCTGGCTTGGGGCTACGGCGCCGAGATCGCCGCCCGTATCTCCGATGAGCTTTTCGAGTGGCTCGACGGTCCCGTTCGGCGCATCGGTGCGACCGACACCTTCGTCGGGTACGCTCCTCAGCTCGAGGAGGCCACCCTGCCGAATCCAGAGACGATCGCCGACGAGATGCGGACCCTGTTGGCCTACTGACGACCGCGGAAACCCTACGGCTGAGGGGCTCCTCCGTCAAGCCCTTGTCCGGACGCCCGGCGCCTGCAAACGCGCCGGGCGTTCATGTTTTCTGAAGAGGTTTTGCACACTGAGAGAAGAGGGACCCTCAATAAGAACAGGAAGGGCCCTCGATGAATATACGAAGAACTTTTTTGTCTCATCGGCTTTTGGTCTTTTCGATGTTGCTATGGATGACGGTCGGGGCGGCGGCGGAGTCTTCCGCGGTTCTGACCGACCAGAAACGCCAGGCGATCGACAGCCACGTCGCTGAGACGCTGGAGCATTGGGGGATCCCGGGGATCGCAGTCGGTATCGTAGTGGGCGATGAACTCGTCTACTCGAAGGGCTTCGGGGTGAAGGCGAAGGGCTCTAGCGAGCCGGTGGATGCCGACACCGTGTTTCAGATCGGTTCGACTACGAAAGCTTTTCTAGGGGTCACCCAGGGGATGCTGATCGACGAGGGGGAGCTGGCGTGGGAAGATCGCGTGCTCGATCACTACCCGGAGTTTCGTCTCTACGATCCTTGGGTCACTCGCGAGTTCCGGGTGGCGGACCTCCTGGCCCAACGAAGCGGGCTGCCCGGCTGGGCTCTGACGAACCTGATGATGTACGGATACCCCCAGCAGCAGGTGATCGACTCGCTACGCTACGTTGAGCCGGTCAGCAGTTTTCGCTCCAGCTTTGCTTATCAGAACGCTTTTCACCTGGTGGCTGGCAGGATCGTCGCCGACCGGTCCGGGGCGGAGTCCTGGGAGGAAGTTTTACAAGAACGGATCTTCACTCCGCTGAAGATGACCTCTAGCAGCCCTTTCCAGGAGGCAGTGAAGTCTCGCTCTAACTACGCTGTGGGGCACGAGATGAACTCCGAAGGGGTGAAGGTCTACGACGCCTACCCCTTTCCCGACAGTACTGGGGGGGCCGGGAACATCAACTCTTCCGTTGTCGATATGGGTAACTGGCTGCGCTTCCACC
>CAZDLH010000732.1:0-1536 GCA_964505925.1 uncultured Burkholderiales bacterium | reverse complement strand
CGATCGGTGGGGCAAGCAGCTCTTTTCTATGAAGCTGCCGAGCTACTCTGTACGGAGCTTCTCCGACGGGCTGAGCTTCCAACATGACAAGGTGACGACTCTTCCTAGCTCGGTGGATCTGGGGCACCTGACGGTCGAGCCGGAAGGGCTACTGTACAGTCTCTCCGACGGTTCGGAACTGTCGGCGGCCTACGCACTCTTCGCCGATGGTGTGCTCTCTCGAGCGCGAGCTTACGCCGAGGCCGCTCCGGATCAGGGGCAAGACGCTTGGTCCGTGGGCTGCTGGAGCTTCCGCCGACCGGACCTCCTGGGTGTTAAGAACTGGGAGTTTCGTTGGGCGTTGGGCAAGAGCGTGGAGCAGGTGCCCCTACCGGACGCTCAGGTCTGGGTCCGAGTCCGGTTTCGATCCCCTTTCGGCAGCCGGCTATCGGTGGCTGAACTCAAGGAGCTGTTCTCGGAATTCGGAGCGGATATGGGAGCTCTTTTCGATGGCGTGGAGGAAGAGCGGGTGCAGTTCGGATTCGACCGGGCGCCGGACCTGGTCGCTTTCCATCCCAGACCGAGAATACTTCCGATCGGGCGGGCCTGTTGGGGCAGCTCTTTTCTTCAGACCTTCGACTGGGAGAGCTCGTTTTTGGAGCGGCAGTTCGATCTGCTGGCTCAGGCGCTAGAAGAGCGTTGCGACTGGGGCGCTTACACACGGGGGGTGGAGGCCGAGTGGGACAAACGGCAGAAGGCCGAGCGGTTTCTTCGCTCGACCCTCCATTACGATAACAGCCTCTTGCGTCCCCTCCGGGACCTGCTGGTCGCGGCCCTACCGAACTCGCTGCTGGCACCCACTCTGGGGCGCCGCCTCTATCTCGACTGAGTCGCCCGAGAGCGGCCTATAGGCTGTCCTCGGAATAGGCGTCGGGGAAGCTCGCGCGCATGTCGATCACGAAGCGATATCGCACATCGCTCTTGAGCATCCGCTCGTAGGCGTCGTTGATCTCATCGATGGTGATCATCTCCACGTCGGCGCTGAGGCCTTTCTCGGCGCAGAAGTCTAGCATCTCTTGGGTCTCGGCGATGCCTCCGATGAGCGAGCCCGCGAAACTCTTAGAGCCGAGGATCACGCTGAAAGCGGCAACCGCCAAAGGATCCTCTGGGGCGCCTACCAAGGTTAAGGTCCCGTGCCGTTTGAGCTGGCCGAGATAGACGTTGATATCGTGTTGAGCTGAGACGGTGTCGAGAATGAAGTCGAAGCTACCCGCGTGGGCTTGCATCTGGGCCGGGTCCTTCGAGACGATCACGTGACTGGCTCCGAGTCGCTGGGCGTCTTCGGCTTTCCCTGGAGAGGTGGTGAAGAGAGCCACCTCGGCTCCTAGGGCCCGGGCTATCTTGAGACCCATGTGACCTAAGCCGCCCAGGCCGACGATACCGACCTTCATCCCAGGACCGATCTTCCATCGGCGCAGAGGGGAGTAGGTGGTGATCCCGGCGCACAGCAGCGGGGCGGCGGCGGCCAGATCCGCATCCGGGGAGATCTTCAAGGCG
>CAZDLH010000731.1:0-1547 GCA_964505925.1 uncultured Burkholderiales bacterium | reverse complement strand
GCTTTCACCTTCCCGCTGGAGCCGCTCGAAATAGCCGTGGCCGACGGGGAGGCACTTCGAGGCCGTCTCCTCGGCTCTGCGCAGCTCCTCCAGCCCGTCCTCTCGAGAGCTAGCGAGCCGAGCCAGTAATCGGTGATCTTCGGCTAACCCCAGACAGTCTCCCCGGGTGGCGAGATCGATCTCCCGAGCCTCCAACAGAGCCGTCTGGGCAGCTTCTAGATCGCCTTCGGCTTCGAAAGCCCTACCGGTAGCTCGAAAAAGCTCGGACAGGCTAGAGTGCCGCTCGCCGAAAGCCGACTGCAAGGGAACCAGAAGCCGCTCGAGCTTCGAGAGTGCCGTCCGGCTGTCGCCTATCTCGAGATAGCAGCAGGCCGATTCCACCGACAGCAAGAGTGTCCGGGGGTCCTCTTCACCCATGACCTCAGCAGCTTGAGCCAGCGCCAATCGAGCCTGCTCTAAAGCCGGCTTCCCTCGACCTAGAGCCCGCTGGGTACGGCATAGGAGCTTCCTCACTTCCAGGCCCGCAAGACCGAACGGGAGGCGAACCTCCGAACGCGAGAGGTTCTCGGAGGCTCGCAGCAGGATCTCCTCGGCCTGTTCTAAACGACCGTCCCAGTAGGCTAGGAAAGCTCGAAGCCTCTCCCAGCGGGCGGCCCGGGGGTCGACAGCCAGCAGATCGCTGGCGCGCTCTCGCATCCGCTCGTACCCCTGCCTCAGCAGGTTGAGCTGACCCGCCCGGGCTAACATCTCCAAGAGCGAGACCACGGTAGCGATCGGAACGGTCTCCAGATTCCGCCACAGTTCGCTGAAAACCCCGTCCGACTCGGGCTCGAGGAGCTGCTGCACCACCTGCTGGGTCCGCCCTCTCCAGACGGCCGTATCCAACTGGAGCGCGGCCCCTCGGAACCCCTTCTGCCGATCCAGGAGCTGGTAGGCCTCCTCTTCCCGACCCAGCAAAAAGAGGGCTTGCAAGAGCAAGAGCTCCGCTTCCCGCCAGTAGGGGGTCTCCTCGAGCGCTGCGCGAGTCATCGCGATGGCGGTTTCGGTACCCTCGAGGCGATAGTTCAAAAGGTCGGTCTCCGCCAGGACCAGCAGCGCTCGGCCGGCCCAGACATCCTTTCGCCCGTGCGCGGAGATCCGCTCTTCGAGAAGCGCTTCGGCCACCTCCCGAGCCTGATCGACGTGGTGGGTGCGGAGGCAGCTGACGGCCATCCAGTGCCGCAGTTCGGCCCTGCTCTCGCTCTCCAAAAGATCGATCTCCACCAACGCTTCCCGACGGAGCTTGTCGGACTGGGTCAGGTAGTCCCGGCGCGCCTGGCATTCAGCGTAGAGAAGGCTGAGCCGACTACGCAGAGCGCGTTGACTACTCGGAACCAGCCTGAGAGCCGTCTTCAGAAGCTTGGTCGCGGCCTCTACGTGCCAGTGGTCTCGATCGAGTCGGCCAGCCGCGGTGAAGAGCACCGCCGCGTACTCCACCCGACAGTCGTCGGTGAGAAGCTCCACCTCCCGGTCGCAGCGCTCCACCTCCGACAGCAGTTCAGCGACCT
>CAZDLH010000730.1:0-1549 GCA_964505925.1 uncultured Burkholderiales bacterium | reverse complement strand
CCGGCCTAAACCGCGCGCGGCCTCCACCTCTTCGGGCTCGGCTCCGCACGCCATGGCAGCCATCTGACAGCCAGCGGCCATGAGGGCTGCCGTCTTCCCGTCGATCACTTGGAGATACGCCTCTTCGGAGACTTCCACATCGCCTTGTAGATCCGCTTCAAGGATCTGGCCCGAGGTCATATCGGCGACCGCTTGAGAGATGACCTGGAGCAGATCGACTCGACCGAGCTCGCTCACCCCCAGGAGCGCTTGGCACAGGAGAAAATCGCCGAGGAGGACGGTGAAGCGGTTCCCCTCTTCTGAATTGAGGGTGGGGGCGCCGCGGCGGGTGTCGGTCTCGTCGATCACATCGTCGTGCAGTAGGGAGGCCCCGTGGATCATCTCGATGGCGGCGGCGACCTCGATAACGGTTTCGTCAACCCGACCGAAAAGGCGCGCGGTCAAGAGGACCATCGCTGGACGGAGCCTCTTCCCTCCCGCCTTAAAGATGCGCTCGGCTTGAGGGCGCAGCCATCCTCCCCGTTCGGAGATCAGCGTGGCTAGCGCGGTCTCGACTCGCTCGAGATCCGGTTGAAGATCCGCTAGAGGGGAGACGACCACTCAGAACCCCGAACTCTCTCCGAGCGAAGATAAGACTCGCTCAGCGGCTTCGATCGTCGCAGAGATCTCCTCTGCGCCGTGGCAACTCCCCACAAAGGCGGCTTCGAACTGGGAAGGTGCGAGGTAGACCCCTTGGGCTAGCATCCCTTGGAAGAAGCGAGCGTACAGCTCGGTATCGCTGTTCTTGGCGTGCTGGAAGTTCTCGACTGGACCGGTTTGGAAAAAGAGGGTCATCATCGAGCCGACGCGCTGACTGCAGGCGGCGATCCCCGCCTTTTCGACGGCTCGCTTAAGCCCCGCTTCCAGCTCTGCGCTACGCTCTTCGAGCCGGTCGTAGAGGTCGGGCTGCGATCGGATCGCCTGGAGGGTCGCACGGCCGGCGACGGTGGCGATGGGGTTGCCGGACAGGGTGCCCGCCTGATAGACGGGACCGAGCGGCGAGATCACCTCCATGATATCGGCGCGACCTCCGTAGGCCGCGAGCGGCATGCCGCCACCCACGATCTTGCCTAGGCAGGTCAGGTCTGGGGTCACACCGAGGCGCGCCTGTGCTCCTCCCGAGGCCACGCGAAAGCCGGTCATCACCTCGTCGAAGATGAGGAGCGCTCCGTGCTTTGCGGTCACCTCGCGCATGGCTTCGAGGTATCCCGGGCGAGGGGGGACGACCCCCATGTTCCCAGCGATAGGCTCTACGATCACAGCGGCGATGCTGTCGCCTTTGCGCTCGAAAAGCTCCCGCAGAGCCGCTTCGTCGTTGAACGGTAGAGTGAGAGTGTTCTGGGTGACCGCCGCGGGAACGCCGGCCGAGTCGGGCACGCCGAAGGTCATGGCTCCAGACCCAGCTTTGGCGAGCAGACAGTCGGAATGGCCGTGGTAGCAGCCTTCGAACTTGACGATGTCGTCGCGCCCGGTGAAGCCCCGGGCCACCCGGATGGCGCTCATAGTGGCT
>CAZDLH010000729.1:0-1550 GCA_964505925.1 uncultured Burkholderiales bacterium | reverse complement strand
GAGTATCTAGATGCGGGGCTCCGCCTAGCCAGAGATGTCGCGGGATTCGACTTCGAAGCGAACAGCAACCCCAAGAAGCTCAATCCTGTCCTTTTTGGTCAAGGGAGTCCAGGGTGCGGTAAGACTATCACCGCCCACGCGATCGGGAACTTTTTTCTCGACTACTGCCGAGAACGCAACATCCCCGCGCGGTTTCTCGTCATTCGCCGGACCGACTGGGCCTCTTCCTACCAGAACGCCTCCGCCAACAGGCTCGTCCAGATCTTCAAAGAGGAAGTGCAGGCCTATCCTGGCGTCGTCGGAGTGTACTGGCCGGATATCGATACCGCGTTCGCCGCCAGATCGAGCATGGGACTTCGGTCGGAAGAGAGCAATATCTTGGGGGCGTCCTTCGGGATCTTCGATGGAACCCTGATCCCGAAGAACGGTAAATGGTTCCTCATTTGCGATGCCAACTACATGAATATGGACGAAGCCACTCTGAGTCGTATCTCCCAAGATCCTTACAAGATCCTCGGTCCTGTGACAGCAGAAGATTTCGTTGAGCTCATGAGAGAGAAGAAGCTCAGCGAATTTCGTGATCTCCTCCTACTCGACGACGAGCAGTGGCAAAAGATCGGCGAACTCTGCATCGAGTACGAGTTCTCCGGGCGAAATGTCGATAGCATCTGTCAAAAGATCCAAGTCGAGATCCAAAATGTCGATCCGCCGGATGAGTACTACAGCTCGGACTTCGAAACCCGCAAACGGATCCTTAGGGAGTTGGCACAGCCGTACAGCTTCGAGCGCTTGAAAGAGCTCCTCGAAGGCTACAAGAACTTTGAGGCCGTCGCATCCGCTCAAGTCGAGGAAGAGCGGTTCCGAGAGCGAGTCGAAGAGATCGTCTTGAACCTCTCTGCGCAGAAAGCTGCAATGAGAGCGCTGGAAGGTGGGGTCTGAGTATGGGTCGCTGGCGAGTCTTCGAGTGGGGCCTGGACGGATTAAAAAGAGGGAGCGCAGACAGGCCTAAACCGCGAGGCCGAGAGGTCTTGGCCAGGACCCTCGCAGCGAGTTTGAACTATCGAGACCTGATGGTCGTGTGCGGTCAGTACAACCCTAAACTTCCGCGCCCCTTAGTACCGGGTTCCGACGGCTACTTCGAAGTCCTCGAGGTCGGTCCTGAAGCGCCGCCGGAGTTGGTCGGGCGTAAAGCGCTCTCGGTCTTCAGCCCAGCTTGGCAGGACGGCGAACCGACCGAAAGTTCGCTGCGCGCTACCTTGGGTGGTCCGAGAGACGGGGTCTTCCAGACTTACGGTCTCTATCTTCCGGAAGAGCTTCTCCTCATCGATGAAGGTACTTTGCGGCCGGTCCAGGTCTCGGGAGCCATCTTCCGCGTGGGCACGCTCGTTCTCTCCAACGGCACCCTCATCGAGGCCGAGGTCAAGCAAGAGCAGCTAGAAATCGTCAGCCCGCCGCTCAGCACCCACGGCGATGTTCTGGCGGCGATTGTTGCCGGACGAAGCGAAGCGGATCGACTGGCCAAGGCGGTCGGGGCGAGGGCAGTACCGCTG
>CAZDLH010000728.1:0-1553 GCA_964505925.1 uncultured Burkholderiales bacterium | reverse complement strand
TCTCTTCGTCGACCGGCTCTCCGACGTCAAGCCCCTCTCGGCTCCCGAGCGCCGACGCTACCCTAGGCGCAATCTCGAGCTGAACCGGTTTTACGAGATCCCGGTGGGGACCTCAGCCGAGACGCTGCACTCCAAGGTCCGCTGTTTTCTGATCGACATCTCCCTGGGTGGGATGAGGGTGAACAGCGAGAAGCCGCTGCCCTTCTCTGAAGATTTTTGGCTGGAGCTGCCCCGGGATTTTCTGGGCGAGATGGAGCCTTTTCGCTGCCGGGCGGTGTGGCAGCGCGACCTCTACGGCTCGAGCACCATCCAAGGGTTGGAGTTCTTGGAGCTGACCGCCGAGCAGCGCGAGAAACTCCAGGGCTACCTGGGGCTCGAGGAGCCTTTCCGGTCTAAGGGGCGGCAGCACTATCGCCTCTATCGACCGGTTCCGGTCCAGCTTTTCCAGGAGCAGAGCGGTCAGTGGAAAGAGCTCTACGCGAGCGACCTTTCGCTCCAGGGGCTGGGGCTGCGGCTCGGAGATCAGGCTAACGGTGAGGCCCTGATGAGACTTCGTCTCCTTCTGGAGTTCGAGCTGCCCGCCGTAGAGGTGGGCGCTAAAGTGGCTTGGTCTCGGGCCGTCAACTCGGGCTACGCCCACGGTCTCCACTTCCAGGAGATGGGGCCCGTGGAGGCTCGCACCATAGGGCTCTACATCGCTCGCTGTTTAGAGCAGAATCCCGACTTCTGAAAGCCTTCGACAGGGCCTGAATAGGTAGGGTTTCGGAACCGACTGGTGAAGGGTCCGCCATCGAAGCGCGCATTCCGAGTTCGCTGCCCCATCCGTTCTCTGGGACAGGTCGCAAGGCGAGCGCCGGGCCTCGAGTTGGCCCGCCCTGACGTTCGGAAGCGAAGTAGAGTTTAAGCTGAGAAGAGAAAGACGAGGAACACGAATGCAGATCACCGAGTTGGGCCATGCGAAGCTAGTCTACGGAGACCAGGAGGTCGAGTTCCCTCTCCTGGAGGGGACCATGGGTGAACGAGCTATCGACATCTCCAAGCTAAGAGCGAGCACCGGGCTCGTCACTTACGACTCCGGCTACGGCAACACCGGATCCTGCGCTTCCGACATCACCTTCATCGACGGTGAAAAGGGGGTTCTGCAGTATCGCGGCTACCCCATCGAACAGCTGGCCGAGAAAGCCGACTTCGTGGAGGTCGCTTTTCTTCTCATCTACGGCTACCTGCCTTCGACCGAGGAGCTCAACGAGTTTCGCACTTCGCTCACCAATCATAGCCTGATCCACGAGGACATGAAGAAGTTCTTTGAAGGGTACCCCCCGACCGCTCACCCGATGGCCATCCTTTCGGCTATGGTGGCTTCGCTGTCGGCCTACTACCCGGAGAGCGGCAAGGGCGACGACGAGATCAATATCATCCGCTTGTTGGCCAAGCTCAACACCATCGCCGCCTTCAGCTACAAGAAGTCGATCGGTCAGCCGTACATCTATCCGCGCAACGATCTAGACTACGCCCGGGACTTTCTGCACATGATGCACGCCGTTCCGGCCGAG
>CAZDLH010000727.1:0-1553 GCA_964505925.1 uncultured Burkholderiales bacterium | reverse complement strand
ATCGGCGACCAGCGCGGTGGCGATCCCGCTCAGCAACAGGTCTCGGCCGGACGAGCTCTGCAGCGAGAGCTCTCCGCTTTGAAGTCGGTCGACCAGTTCCTGGAACGGGGGCAGCGGGTTCGGTAGAACGAATCGCACACTCGATTCGCTCGGACCGAAGGACCATCGGACCTTGCTGGCCTGTAGAGCGACTAGTCCCTGCCCGATCTGGAGCAGGTAGAAAAGGGGGTGAGGGAGGCGAGCGAAGAGCGTTTTGCGGACCGCCCCGAAGCGGTCCAGACAGAAATCGCCCTGGGATTCCAGCTCTCCCTGACTACGCTGTTGACTCAGATACTGCTCGATACTCACGATGCCGACTTCCCCAGGCGTCCCCGACCTCCTGGAGGGTGAGCGAAAGACGATCAGCCCAGAGCCGTCGGAGGCTTGTGAACCGGTGATTCCAGAGTTTGAAAGGCGCTCCTTGAGCGCCCGAGGGAAGAGGTCAGAACCCGCTTTTGGGGTGTCCGGGCTCTCGTAGGGGACGAGAGCGCAAGGGGCGCTCCGCCAGCACCGAGATCACGAGATCCACCGCCACGTCGGCGGTCTGGTTGCGGTTATCCAAGATCGGATTGACCTCCACTAAGTCCATGCTCATGACCACCGGACGGCCGTCGCGAAGCCTAGCCTTGGCGATGAGCTCCATCATCAGGTGGGCCTCCCGGTAGGTGAGACCTCCGTCGACCGGGGTCCCTACACCGGGAGCCACATTGGGATCGACCACGTCGAGATCGAAGCTGAAGTGGATGGGGCGGGTGTAGTCTTTGGTCGCCTTTTCGATAGCGGCGAGGGTCACGTCGTGGATACCGTAGGCGTCGATCTCGCTCATCGAGTAGTAGGCGATATCGCTTTCGTTGAGCAGCTTCACCTCTTGAGGGTCGAGATCCCTAAGCCCGATCTGAGCCAGATCGCTGGTGGCGATCTTGGCCCCCGAGGGGCCGAGGTCCACGAGTTCTTGGGGGCCCCGACCTAGGGCGACGGAAACGGGCATCCCGTGGATGTTGCCGCTGGGGCTGCTCTCGGGGGTGTTCAGATCTCCGTGGGCGTCGGCCCAGAGCAGCCCGAAAGAGCCGGGCTCCCGGCAGTAGGAGGCCACACCGGCCACCGTTCCGATGGCGCAGGAGTGGTCGCCCCCGATGGTGATCGGTAGGTAGCCCTGTTCGAGAATGCGGCGCACCTTCTGGGCCAAAGCCTGGGAGACCCCCACGATCTGTTCGAGGTAGCGCGCGTTAGAGGAGCCGGGATCGAGCTCTTCGCGTACCGGAACTTCGATGTTGCCGAAATCTTTGACCTCGAAGCCGCGCCGTCTGAGCCTCTCCATCAGTCCAGCGTGGCGTATCGCGTAGGGCCCCATATCCACCCCTCGATGGTTCCCCCCGAGGTCTAGGGGAACTCCCAAGATTCCCAACTTTCGTTTCATAACGGTCTCCTGTCTAGGCTTCGCCCGACGGCCCATAAAAGGCCGAAGGCCCCCGTACGAGACGAGAACCTTCGAAGAATACGTCAGGCGTTAAGGC
>CAZDLH010000726.1:0-1560 GCA_964505925.1 uncultured Burkholderiales bacterium | reverse complement strand
GCGGTCGTCCAGGATCGTACGCTCGGACTTTTCGAACTGCAGTCTCCCCCGGCGGTGTCCCCCCTCGACACCTTCGAACTAGATCGCGAGGCGGAGGGTTTGCTGGCGCTTTTCGATACCGAACACCTCCTCGCAGCCCACGCCCAGGGCTTCGATCTGAGCGTACTGCACGCCGAGAAGGACTCGCTCTTCTTAGAGTCTCAGGAGTCGTTCGGTGGCCCTAGCCCCTTTCGCCTCACCCAGCTCGAAACCGTCTTTCGAACGGTCGTGCGCTCGGAGATCTAGCCGCCCGGCTTCGAGATCGTCTAGGCTCTACGGCGGGTCCGGATAGTACGCTTGGCGGGCGGCTCGGAGAAAGGTCTGGCCGTACCCGGCTCGGGAGGACTCCAGATCTGTGCCGTCGTCGCTCCACCAAGCTACGGTCACCTGGATCTCCCAGAGCTCTCCGATGGGGCGGGTGGAGGGGCGCTCGAGCCTAGTGGGGTCGATCTGGTAGGAGAAGAGGGTCCCGTCGACCTCCGAGGACACCTCTCGGCGAACCCCGGCTGCGCCGTCGACACCCCAGCCCGGGGGCCCCTCTCGGGCCGCCCTCTCCAGCAACGATTCGGCCAGAAGCTCGGCGGCGGCCTGCTCCCTGGACTTTGCCGAGGATTGCAAGAGCACGGTCAGTAGTCCGAAGACCACCAACGAGACGAAAGTCAGCAGCCCGAAGGCCACCACCATCTCAGCTAGCGTGACCCCGCTTATCGCCCTGCCGCTCTGCCTACAACTCATCGCCTTTAGACTCTACCTCCCCCTACTGTAATGGAGCTGGAGCGACCTCCATCGAAACGTCTGCTCGGCCTTCCCTCTTAAGCGCCCGGCAGAGCTCCAGGGCGACCCCTTTCGCCAAGGCGCCCACTTCGTGGGGCGGCCCAACGCACGACGGACAGCCGTCCTGACACGGGCAGTCCAGCAAGAGCGCTTCGACATGCCCTAGCATCTCGGGAAACCGATCGAAGAGCTGGGCCGAGAACCCGATACCCCCGGGAAAGTTGTCGTAGAGAAAGATGGTCGGGGTGAGGGCGATCGGACCCGTCGCCACAGCTGGAGCCGTCGGCTCCTCGCTAGCCGGCCCCCCGAGACGTAGCCACGACTCCTCTAGGCCCTCGGGATCGGACTCACTCTTTTGCAAAACGATGCGGCCTTCGCTTCGACCCTCCTCGAGATCGATAGGCTGACCGTCTCGATTACCCACGCAGCGAGCCAGGTCCCGCACGTCGCACATCAAGTAGAGCGGTGCGATGTGATTCAAGGCGTGAGCCAGACCGGACAGCGCGTCCATCAGGTCCGCTTTCGGATACGGAAGCGTGGCCAGAAATCGCTCTTCAAAAGTGATCCAGAACGAAGTCGTGTGCATCTCGTGGTCGGGCAGATTCACATCGCCGAAACCGACGTTCTCCCGGGTATCGAACTTGATCTTCTTGAAGCCCGACACCCTCCAAGCGACGTGGACTTCCCCGTGCTCGTATCGGAAGTCGGGGTGGGGGGACTGCTGGAAAGCGTCGAGGATCTCCACCG
>CAZDLH010000725.1:0-1567 GCA_964505925.1 uncultured Burkholderiales bacterium | reverse complement strand
ACCGGTCCCGCGCCCCGTCGAGCGTCCACAGATAGCCCTCCGCCCCGGGGCGGACCGCCCGAACCGAGACCGACGCGCTCCCCCGCAGCAGAGCCAGTTGGCATCCGAGGAGAAGGTCGTGGGCCCCGCTGGTCACGTCCCCCAGCAGCAGCCGCTGGCGGGAATCGATGAAGCGCTCGCGCTCCAGATAGGCCCCGGGGAGTCTCACGATCAGGCGATCGTCGTGCACCTCGAAGCTCACCGCTCGAGCCTCGGCTTGAAAAGCCGCTGAGACTAAAAAGACCGGCCAGCGCTCGGCCATCGGCTCCAGGGCCCGGGCCAACCTCTGACGGGCGGCGGTCAAGTCGATGGTGAAGCGGAGCGCTTCGGCCTCCGTGGCGCCCTCCGCTCTCAGCTCGGCCAGAAGCCGGTCCAAGGCTCCGGTATCAGCTGAACGCTTCATCGGTACGGCGTTCAGGCCGAGTCGGGAAAGCCCTTCGAGTCGGCGGCGCCCCCAAGCGCCATGACCTGGATCAAGGCGATTGCGCTCCGGTCCGGCTAGCCTGGAGAGGTCCACCGACAACCGTGAGCGCAGAACTGGAGGATAGCCATGGCCGAACCGCCCGCAAGCGAGCCCCGCGACACCCCGGGTACACCTCGGTCTTGCGGATGTGAAGCCTACTGCGACGACTGCCTGAACAGACCCCTAGTCGATTGCGACCTGGTGACCTTCTCCCGCTCGCTCTTCGCTCGTTTCGGTGAAGGGTGGCACGACTGGGGCCAGTGGGAAAGCACGGAGTTCTCGAGCGTGACCGTCGAGTGTCCCAGCCGCCACAGCTCACAGCCCCAGGCGACCCCCTCCGAGCGCCTTCTAGGCTAAAGTCGCCAGTAGCAGGGCCGCGATCGTGTGCAGTCGGTTCTCCGCCTGCTCGAACACCACCGATTCGGGGGATTCGAAGAGGTCGTCGGCGACCTCCATGCCGCGCAGGCCGAACCGCTCCTGGATCTCTTTACCAGCTCGGGTCTCGGCGTCGTGGAAGGCCGGAAGACAGTGTAGGAACTTTGTGGTTCGCTGGCCGGAAGAGCTCAGTAGAGCCGAGGTTACCCGGTAGGGAGCCAGCTTTTCGATCCGCTCCGCCCAGAGCTCCTCCGGCTCCCCCATCGACAACCAGACGTCGGTGTAGAGAAAGTCCGTGCCGCTCACCGCCTCCTCCGGGTCGGTGAAGAAGCGTATCTGAGCCCCGCTTTCGGCCGCGAACGCCTCGCAGGTCTCGACCAAAGCCGGCGCTGGACGGAGGTCCTCCGGACAGGCCATCCGAAAATCCAGGCCCATTTTAGCGGCTCCCACCAGCAGACTGTTGCACATATTGTTCGAACCGTCCCCGAGATAGACCAGGCTCTGCTCTTCTAGCGGTTTAGCGCACTGCTCCGTCATGGTCAGAAAATCTGCCAGGACCTGGGTCGGATGAAACTCGGCGGTCAGGGCGTTGTAGACCGGCACTCCGGCAAAGCGCGCCAGCTCTTCCACCCGCTCTTGACCGAAGCCACGGTAGGCGATCCCGTCGTAGAGGCGGCCCAAGACCCGAGC
>CAZDLH010000724.1:0-1574 GCA_964505925.1 uncultured Burkholderiales bacterium | reverse complement strand
GTCTCGGCCCCATCATCGGTGACGTAGACCTCCCCGTGCTGGTACGGGTTCATGGTGCCGGCGTCCACGTTGATATACGGGTCGAGCTTCTGAACCGTGACGTTGAAGCCCCGGTTCTTGAGCAGGGTGCCCAGCGAGGCGGCCACGATCCCTTTCCCGAGCGAGCTCACCACCCCGCCGGTGACGAATATGTAACGGACTCGCTTACCCATGTCGTAGACAGATCACTTTGGTCTGAGCGGGGAGGAGGGCGAGTTCGATGTCCACCGCCATGGTGGCCGCGTCCTCGACGTTGCCCATCTTCTCGATGAAGGCCTCTAGAGGGTACTCGCACAGCGGGCCCTCGCCTAGCTCCGGCGTCAGGTAGTGCATCGGGAAGACGATGCGCGGATCCAGTTGGCTCACCAGGAGGGAGGCGGCGGTGGGGTCCAGGGTCTCCTTGCCGCCCACCGGGACGAAGGCGACGTCGACCTTGCCCAGCGTCTGGAGCTGTTCCTCAGTGAGCAGGTGGCCGATGTCGCCCAGGTGGACGAAGTGTACCCCTTCCCAGAACCAGTGCCAGATGGTGTTCGGACCTCTTCGGCGGCCCTCTTGATCGTCGTGGAACGAGGGGATGCCGTAGAAGGTGAGGGTCTCGCCGGTGCGTTGGATGTTCAGCTCGGTCTCGGCGGCGAAGTCGTGCGAGCGCTTCACCAACATCGGATCGTTTGTGAATCGGTAGTAGGCGTTGTGATCGTGGTGCTCGTGCGAGACCAGGACCACGTCGGGCTCCAGGGGGGGCAGTTCATAGGGGATCCGCTGGGAGTAGGGGTCCACCACGACCGAGCTCCCTTTACTAGAAGCGATCCAGAAGGCCGAGTGTCCGAGGTAGCGTACGTTCATAGCGACTCCTTATCCGGGATGGGCGAGGCGGTGTGCACCGGTCTCGTCACCCGGGCAGTTTCAAGATGTCTTTCTCCACCGCATAGCGCCCGCGAGCGGCCACCGGACGTCTCCCTTGGGCTCCGTCATCGGCGGTGGTTTTTGGCGTTGCGGCGCGATTTGACGCTCGCCTCTCATTCCCCTTGGTGCCCCATCGTCCGGCGAAGAAAACGCGAGATCGCAAGGTTCACTGGGCGGGGGTTCCGGACCGGGGCCATGTGCCCCCCTTCCACCTCCACCACCGTGCAGTTCGGGAGCTGTCGGCGCAGGATCTCTTTCATGGCCAGGGTTTCAGGGGGGGAGGTAGTGCCGTGCACCAACAGCGCGGGCTGCTCGAGGGCGCGGTAGACCTGATGGGGGATGCCGTTGGTGACCGCTTGGCGCACCTCGGCGAAGAGCTTCTCGGCTTGGGCTAGAAGCGGGCCTCGGGCGTTGGGTGGGAAGCCGGCCCAGGCGCCTGGGCTGTTCCAGTAGTCGATGAAGCGCTCCATCTGCTCTATGCTGCCGACCTGGGTCCGGTCCAGCAGGCTACAGTGCGGGTCGAAGCGGGCTAGGATCTGCTCTACGGACCGCCGGGAGAAGCTGGCCAGTGCCCCCCAGACCACCGGTTCGAAGAGGGCCAGCGCGCGCACTTTTCGGGGGGCTTTGAGGGC
>CAZDLH010000723.1:0-1583 GCA_964505925.1 uncultured Burkholderiales bacterium | reverse complement strand
GTCGGCCTTGCGAGAGGTCGTGGTGGAGCGCTTTCCGGTCTTCAGTTCGTTTCTCTCGGCTCGGGGGGTGACCGTCATCCCCTTGGGCACCGAGCCGAACCTGCTTCGGGGCCACCTAGCGGCCCGGCCGACTTTCGATCGGCTGCTCGCCCGCCTCGGCCCGGAAACGGTGGTGAGGGATCCCGCTGGGCTCGCTGCCGACCCCCAGAGCCAGCCCGGCGAGAGGGATTGGGTCACCGGTCTGGTGCCCGACCGAGAGGCGATGGGGGGTGAGAGGCCGACCTTCGGATGGGATCCGATCCCCGCTGCCGACTCTTATCTCTTCTTGCTCAGCGGAGACCCTAGCTTCGAGGAGTTGGATTTCGTGGGCCGCACCGCGACCAACCGGTTTGAGATGCCGGCGGGGGCGCCTTCTCTGGCAGCCGGGCGGTACTACTATCGAGTGGTGCCGGTAAGCGGAGTCGACGAGCTGGTGGGGAGGGCTTCCGAGTCTTGGTTCGAGACCGAGGGATGGCGCTCTGAGGGCTTCGGTCCGGTCGAAGAGACGCCGCCGACCGCGGCCAGATAGAGCCCATCGAAAGCGGTTCGGACGCCGTGAGAGGGGATAGGCGAGAATCCGCGGAATATTCGGGCCACAGTCACGTCCCGTGGCGAAGCTCGAACTTCGTTAACACACGTTTTGGGGCTCTTGAGGCTCCCGTCCGTAGTCGGCCGTACTCATCGAGGAGGGCGCACGGGCCGTGGTCAAAGTATTCGGAGGTGCGATGTGGAGTTTACTCTCAAACATCACGGAATTAAAGTATCCAACATTCTGCGTAACCTAGCGCCTGCTCGACTCTACGAAGAGGCGATCCGCGGAGAGAGCGGTTCGGCGATCGCCGGCAACGGTGCGCTGGTCGTCGACTCCGGCAGAAAGACAGGGCGAAGCCCGAAGGATAAACGGATCGTCGAGGAGCCCGGGTCGGTCGGCGATGTCTGGTGGGGCGACGTTAATATCAAGCTCGACGAGGACACTTACAACATCAACTACGAGCGTGCGGTAGACTATCTCAACACCCGCAAGAAGCTCTTCGTGGTGGACGGATACGCCGGGTGGGACCCGAAGTATCGGCTGAAGGTACGCATCATCTGTACCCGGCCCTATCACGCACTGTTCATGTACAACATGCTGATCCGGCCTACCCCGGAGGAGCTCGTCGAGTTCGGTGAGCCCGACTATGTGGTCTTCAATGCCGGCGCTTTCCCGGCGAACAAGTACACCAAGGGGATGACCTCGGACACCAGCGTGGTGCTCCACCCGGAGCGTAAAGAGATCATCATTTTAGGCACCGAGTACGCCGGAGAGATGAAAAAAGGCATCTTCACCGTCATGAACTATCTGATGCCTGCCGCTGACGTGATGAGCATGCACTGCTCGGCCAATGAAGGGCCGGACGGCGATGTGTCTTTATTTTTTGGACTCTCGGGAACCGGCAAGACGACCCTTTCAGCCGATCCTCGGAGGCTCTTGATCGGTGATGATGAGCACTGCTGGACCGACGAGGGGGTCTTCAACATCGAAGGCGGCTGCTACGCTAAGTGTA
>CAZDLH010000722.1:0-1584 GCA_964505925.1 uncultured Burkholderiales bacterium | reverse complement strand
CCCGGGAAACAGCCGCAGCTCCAGCATCTCCCAGCGGGTGTCGGAGTTCGCCGGAGAGCCCAGCGCGACGATGGATCCCCCCCGGGCCAAGAGCGGGGTCACGAGATGACCGTCGAGCTCCGCCGGTAGCTCCACCGAGCCGCCGGAGCCTTCGTACACCCTCTCTCCGCTGTCGAAGTCGTACCAGCGCCCGGCTGGTAGCCGGGTGTTCACCGTCCGGGCGCCCGGCTCTAAGACCAGACGGGCCAGAAGATCGGCCCCGATCAGCTTGTGATCGCCGGAACGAGCGAGAGCGCGGTCTGCGGGGTCCTCGAGCAGCACCGGCGCGACCACCGGCAGCCCCTCGCGCCAGGCCAGATGGGCGGCGCTATACAGATAAGGGATCAGCTGGTACCGCCGCTGCAGCGCCCTCAAGTTCGAGGCCCGATGACCCACCCCGTCGGGCGACGTCTCGTACGCCCCGCTCAGGTTCATAACGTGGGGGCGCAGCGGCAGATCGGTCAGGCAGGCGGCTCCGAACCAGCGCGTGTACAGCTCGTCGAACTCGGCCTCATCCCCGCTGAAGGCAGCCCGATGGAACCCGCCCACGTCGGAGCCGAAGTAGTCGAGCCCGGACATCGCCAAGTGGCTCTGGGCCCGGTAGTGGCTCCGGAGGCTCTCCCAAGTAGACCCGATATCCCCCGACCACAGCGCGGCTCCGAAACGCCCGATCCCCGCTGTTCCGGTGCGGGTCAAGATGAAGGTCCTAACCCTCTCGGCCGGCTCGGCCGCCGAGGTGAACCCCCGGAAGATGCTCTCGACCCAGCGGAAGGCGAACAGGTTATTCACATCGAGCTGCTCTCGGCCGCCGTAATAGATCGGCGTCTCGTAACGAACCTCATCCCCGCTCCCCACCATCCGGCGGAAGATCTCCGGCTCTCCCAGATCGGTCCAGTGCCCAATGATCCCCAGCTCCCTCAGCGGTTGACGCTTCCAGCGGTGCCACCGGTCGGCCGCCTCAGGGTTGGTGTAGTCCAGCATCGAGCCAAGTCCCCACCACGGGTTCTCGTCGATCCAGTGGGGCTCATCCGAATCTGGAGAACGCACCAAGTGGCCCGAGTCAGCCAGGGTTCGATACTCCGGCAGGTCTCCAGCGATGTAGGCCTCCTCGATGACGATAGCCCCCAGCCCCTGCTCGGCGAACTCGGCCAAGGTCTGAGCCGGTTCCGGGAACGCCACCTCATCGAAGGTCAGACTACCCATCTGAGAAGCGGCCGAGCCCTCGACGATCCCCCCGAACCACTGAAGGTCCAAAACGAAGCCGTCCAGGGGGAAGCCGTTGCGGCGCAGACTCTCTACCTTCCCGCGCACCTGGTCCCAGTTCTCGTATCCGTACTCCGAGATCCACAGTCCGAACGCTTTTCTCGGGGGCACCGGGCTGCGCCCGACCCAGCCCATCAGCTGGCTGCGCAGCTGCGCTGAAGGTGCGCCCCAGGCCAGCACCCCGACCGTTCCCGGGCGCCGTAGGTCCACGGTCCACGGCTCCTCTCGAAAATCCCAGCGAGCGTCTCCGGGGTAGTCCAGCGCCAAAAGAGCGTCCGGCCC
>CAZDLH010000721.1:0-1584 GCA_964505925.1 uncultured Burkholderiales bacterium | reverse complement strand
CGCGATGTGTCGGGTGAGGGCGTACAGCAGGCCCTGCTAAAAATTCTCGAGGGAACGGAAGCGAATGTGCCTCCCCAAGGGGGGCGAAAGCATCCTCATCAAGAGTTCATCCAGATCGATACCACGAACGTTCTATTCATCTGCGGCGGCGCATTCGAAGGCTTAGAACGCATCATCGAACAGCGGGTCCGCGATCAGTCGATGGGATTTAGGGCGAACGTACAGAGCAGAAAGAAACAGAAGATCGGCGACATTCTCGCCCAGGTCCTCCCTGAGGATCTGCTCAAGTTCGGCCTAATACCGGAATTCGTAGGTCGTCTTCCTATCGTGGTCACCCTCGAAGCGCTCGAAGACGAATCCCTCATTCAGATCCTTACAGAACCCAGAAACGCCCTCGTCAAGCAGTACCAGAAGATCTTTTCGATGGATGGTGTGGACCTGGTCTTCACCAAAGAAGCCATCGCCTCGATCGCTCGAGAGGCTCAAAAGAGGAAGACTGGGGCCCGCGCACTCCGCTCCATCATGGAAGAGAACATGCTCGACATCATGTACGAGATTCCGTCACTCACCAACGTGAATCGCTGTATCATTACGCCTGAAGTGATCGACAGCGGTGCAGAGCCCACACTCCTGTACAGCGACGAACTGGAGAAAGAAGCCAGTTAACGAGGGAGGAGTTCGGGACGCATCTCGACGAGGTGCTCCCGGACGCTCGCCTTCAGGTTTTCATCCTCGCTGAGTTCCAGGAAGTTCTGAAACTCTCTGGCAGCTTCATCTCTTTGTCCTGCCCGATCGAGGGCGAGCCCGAGTTGGTAAACGAAGCGAGCCTCTGTCGGCTCGAGTAAGATCGCTTCTCTGCTCGCCTCTATCGAATCGCTCAGCCGGTCCGATCTGCTCAAAGCCACCGCCTTGAGATGTCGCGGCCAAGGATTCTTAGGGGTAAACTCGGAGGCTTTCGCGTACCAGTTCGCAGCCTCCACGAAACGCTCGCTCTCGAACTCCAGAAAGCCGAGCGTCTCGAGCACCTCGTAGCTGACCGGAAGGCGCAGGTAGCTCCCCTCTAGGTAGGTTCTTGCCTCTTGCAGGTCCCCCCGTTGCAAAAGTAGCCTACCGTAGAGCCATTGGGCCATCGGGTGATCGGGATATCGATCCAGGAGATCCCCAGCGAGTATGCCGGCTTCCCCGAGCTCTGCCCGCCGCAAGAGCACTACGGCTAAGTTATACTGCAACTCAAAACTGAGAGTCTGCTCCTTGAGTCGCCCCCTTAATAGGGCCGGGTCGAATCCTGGATCGCGTTCCGACAGTAGTAGTGCGAAAGCGGTCAACACCTGCTGATTCTCGGGCGCCTCCTGGAGGAGCTCTCCCATCAGTTCATCCGCCTCAGAGATCCGACCGAGTTTCAGATACACCGTTACGAGGTTCACCCGGGGCTCCACCTCGGTAGAAGTCAGCCGAACGGCTTCGGCGTATCGCTGGACCGCGACACCGAAGTCCCCCCGGCTCTCGGCGAGATAGCCTCCAAGATTGTGCCACTCCCAGCTCGCTGCAAGCCTGGACGGCCAAGTCATGGCGCTTGTACGGTAC
>CAZDLH010000720.1:0-1587 GCA_964505925.1 uncultured Burkholderiales bacterium | reverse complement strand
AGGCAGTCCGAACGCGTCGAGGGGCTCTCCGCCGAGCGCTTCGTGGCTGAGTTCGCCGAGATCGTTCAAGCTGAGCTCGAGGGCTTGGGGTGGAGTTGAGCCGCCCTGGTAGGCCGCTGCTGTTCGTCTCTGCCTACCCCAAAGAGCCGGTCTACAGCGGAGCTACGGTGCGCATCGCACAGCTAGCCCGGGCCCTCGAGGGGCGCTTCGATCTGTGGGCCGCCTATCGCCAGAGCGCCGGTCTCGGGAGGGACACGCCGCGCTGCTGGGCTTACGGTCGGAGCCGCTGGTCGGGGCTTTTTTCACCTGCTCTGCTGGGGGAGGCCCCCCGGCGTCTGGCTGGTCTGGGCTCCGGGGTGTTGGTAGCCAACACCGTGCTGGCTGGGCTGCACGGGGTCTATCTCAAGCGGCGCCTGGGCTGGCCGTTATGGCTCGACACCCATAACGTCGAGTGGCGCTGCCTGCGGCGCTACGGCTCCCCGGCCTGGCCGCTGATGCGGGCCTACGAGGCCTGGCTTTTGCCCCGTTGCGATCTGATCACCTGCGTGAGCGAACTCGATGCCGCGCACCTGCAAGCCGATTTTAACCTCGGGGATGTCCGGCTCGAGGCGGTGCCCAACGGCTTCGACCCCGAGCGCTTCTACCCCGGGGCAGGCGCGCCGGAGCTGCCCCAGGGGCCTCCCTACCGGCTGCTCTTCTTCGGGGTGCTCTCCTACCCGCCGAACCGGGAGGCGGTGGAGTTCTTGGCCGGTCAGCTGCGACCTAGGCTACCGAGCGACTTCGAGATCCTGGTGGCCGGCACCGGCGGCGAGGAGCTCAGACGGCGCTTCCCAGAGCTCACCTTTCTAGGCTTCGTGCCCGACCTGCCGGAGCTTGTGGGCAGCTGTCACGCGGTGCTGGCTCCGCTTTTTTCCGGCGGCGGTACCCGACTGAAGATCGTGGAGGCGGCGGCTTGCGGACGGCCCGTGCTGGCTACCGCTTTGGGCGCTGAAGGGCTCGATCCCAGGCCCTTCGGGCCTCTGTTGACGGTGCTCGATGAGGTCGACGAGATGGTCGCCTGGCTGCGGGCCACCCCTTGGGAGAGGCCCACGCCGTCGGTCTTTACCGCTTTGCGTCGGGCCTACGCTTGGCCAGAGCTGTGGGGGGATGCCTTCGAGCGCCTGCCGGAGCTAGCCGAACTGAGCGCTGTCGACCATGCGCTTGAAGAGCCCTTCGGCTAGCAGCAGTTCGTCGAAGGTGCCGACGGCGACCAGGCGCCCCCGGTCGAGCACCCAGATGCGATCGCAGTCCTTCACCGTGGATAGGCGGTGGGCGATGGTCACCACCGTGCGCACCGAACTCAGCTCGGAGATGGCCTTCACCACGAACCGCTCGGTCAGGCTGTCGAGAGCGCTGGTGGCTTCGTCGAGCACCAGCAGGTGGGGGCGGCGGTAGAGGGCTCTGGCTAGTCCGAGACGCTGCCGCTGGCCCCCGCTTAGGCGCACCCCGCGCTCGCCGATGGGGGTGTCGTACCCGTGGGGCAGCTCACTCACGAACCCGTGCAGCTCGGCGGCTCGAGCCGCCTCTTCCACGGCCTGCATATCGAGC
>CAZDLH010000719.1:0-1589 GCA_964505925.1 uncultured Burkholderiales bacterium | reverse complement strand
GCAGTCTGTTCCACGGGGTCTTGAGGGATACTCCAGCGTCCCGGAGCGCTCGCTCGCAGGCCCGCCAGAATCGGGTGGCTCGGGCGTGGTGGCGCAGGGAGCGCTTCGGCTTGCCCCAAGGCGCCAGCGCCCCCTCGGCGAGACTCAGCGTCTCGTCGGGTATCACTAACGGAGGGTCGAACTCCGGAGAGAAGCCCAGCCCGTTACACTCGGGACAAGCGCCATAAGGCGAGTTGAATGAGAAAAGGCGCGGCTCCACTTCGGGGAACGCCCGCCCGTCGGACATCGAAAGCTTGCTGGAGACTTCATAGGTCTCGGTCACGCGGCCCTCGCGGTCCACGATCCCGTAACTCATCGTCTGGTCCCCGAGCTCCAAGGAGGTCTCCACGGCTTCGTGTATCCGGGACCGGCTGGAGTCTCTCACCACCACCCTGTCCACCAGAACTTCAATGGTGTGCTGGACGTACCGCTCCAGGGGGATATCGCCCTCGTCGAGTCGGTACACCTCTCCATCCACCCGGACCCTAGCGAAGCCCCGGGTCACCAGATCCTTGAGCAGCTTCCTATACTCTCCCTTTCGGCCTTTCACCACCGGCCCCATCAGAAAAAGCCGTGTCCCCTCGGGGAGACTCAAGATGCGATCCACGATCTCGTCCACCGTCTGACTGACGATCGGTTCGCCCGTAGTCGGATCGTGGGGCACACCGATGCGCGCAAACATAAGCCGGAGATAGTCGTAGATCTCGGTCACCGTACCGACGGTGGAGCGAGGGTTTCGCGACGCCCCTTTCTGGTCGATAGAGATGGCCGGCGATAGCCCTTCGATGGAGTCCACATTCGGCTTCTCCATCAGACCTAGGAACTGCCGGGCGTAGCTCGACAGCGACTCCACATAGCGCCTCTGCCCTTCGGCGTAGAGAGTGTCGAAGGCGAGCGAGGACTTGCCCGATCCAGACAGTCCGGTCAGAACGACCATGCGGTCGCGAGGTAGGGTGACATCCACATTCTTAAGATTGTGTTCGCGCGCGCCTTTTATAACGATCCCGGTACTCATGCTCATAGATCTTGGTCTAACCGGACTTCGGTTAAACGTGTTCCCAAGTTCTGGGGTCGGTTCAAGGCCTATAAACTCGGAAGGTCGAAGAGATGAAAGCTAATGGACGACCGGGTGATAGACTTCAGCGACACGGAGAATGAGTATCTCCCCCCGGACCTGATCAAGAAAACGGTGGCCATCGCCTTCGGAACTGGTCTCATCGGACTGATCCTATCGAGTCTACTGTTTTGGGAACGAGGCCTCGGGGGAACCGCCGACGTTCTGGATCGCCGGGGAGCCGAAGTCGGAAGCCGGGCCACGAACGCCCAAGGGCCAGCTAGAGAAGCGTCGATGACGTTCGACTCCTATCGGTTTCGAAACTCCCGTGCCCCAGCCGTCGAGGAGAAGCCCGACCGGGACGCCTGGAAGCGATTTCTTCACCTGGCTACCCAGACCGAACCCGAACCGGAAGCAGCCCCAACCCCGCGAGCACGGCAGGCCGACCGAAGGCGGACGGAGCCCGCGACGGTGACCCTCGAAGAGACCCCCGCCT
>CAZDLH010000718.1:0-1591 GCA_964505925.1 uncultured Burkholderiales bacterium | reverse complement strand
GGTTCGACTCGCGCAGGGGTCCCTCCAGCGTCTCCCAGGCTTGCTCGGAGATCCCGGCTCGCTTTCGGAGGTGGGTCTCCTTGAGCGGACCGCCCGCATCCTTGAGGGCCGCCAGTAGACCGGCCAGCTCACCGCCGCCGTCCAGCGTGCGGTAGCGGCGCAGCCACTCGGCCTCCTCCCGTCGGCGCAGGGGTCGGCCGTCGGGTCCGAGGATACGCCCGCCGGCGAGGGGGCGCTGCTCGGTTTCGTCTCGCAGTAGAAAGGCGTCGCCGCTCAGCAAGCAGACGGGTTCGAGGAACTGCAGCTGACCGAAGGCTCGGCCGGGCCGCTCCGGGTCCGGCAGTAGCTGCACCTGGACCTTGTAGTGCGCCGTCCCCTGGTAGACGGTGCCCCGAAAGCGCTTCTGGAGCAGCTTCTCGGGCAGGTCCGTCAGGCCGAAGGTGGCCCCGTAGAGCGAGGCGGGCGTTATCTGGCCGGCAGGCGCGAACAGCTGCACCCCCCGCCGAAGCCCGGAGCGCTCGACGCCGGCCAGGTTCACCGCCACCCGCTGGCCTGCCACCGCTTCGGTCACCGAGCGACCGTGCACCTGCAGTCCACGGATGCGGGCGCGCAGACCCAGAGGCGCCACCTCGATCTCGGCGCCCTCTTGGAAGCGTCCGCTCCAGAGGCTACCGGTGACTACGGTTCCGAAGCCGGTCTTGCTGAAGACCCGGTCTACCGGGAGCCGGGCCAGACCGCTCGGCAGACGCCCCTGGGCGCCTTCGAAGAGCTGATACAGAGCGCTTTTCAGCTCCTCGAGCCCCTGGCCGGTCTGAGTCGAGATGGCCAGGATCGGGGCGCCCTCCAGGAAGGTCCCCCGGAGCCGTTCGGCCAGCTCCCAGCGAGCGATCTCCAGGGTCTCCTCGTCGACTCGATCGAGTTTACTAAGGACCGCGATCCCCCGGGGCGTGCCCAGCAGCTCTAAGATCTGGAGATGCTCGGCGGTCTGCGGTTTGACCCCCTCGCTCGGGTCCACCACTATGATCACTCCGTCGAGCCCGCCGACTCCGGCGATCATATTGCTGAGGAACCGCTGGTGGCCAGGAACATCGATCACGCCCACCTCGATGGTTTCGCTACCGGGAGAGCCGCTCAAGGTGAGCGGAGCGAAGCCCAGGTCGATGGAGAGCCCCCGGGCTTGCTCTTCCGGCAGACGATCGGTCTCCACCTGGGTCAGTGAGCGGACCAGGCTGGTCTTTCCGTGATCGACGTGACCTGCCGTACCCAAAAGAAAATGCCTCATTCGAAGACCTCCTGGAGCGCTCGCAATACTGTCCGATCACCTTCGGGAGGCAGAGCCAGCAGGTCGAGCACCAGCCGATCCTTCTCCAGGCGTCCGACGATCGGGGTTTCGGCTCGGCGGAGCCGGGCGGACAAACGGTTCACATCGGGTCCGGCTAGGACCAGCCCCCAGGAGTCGAGCTCGCCTGCGGGCAACGAGCCGCCGCCCACCTGCCCCGAGGTTCTCACCGCCTCGATGCGCCAAGGGGCGGGGAGTAGCGGGGCCGTGCGGTCCCGCAGGGCTTCGGCTCGGGCCTGAAGGTCCTCGGGT
>CAZDLH010000717.1:0-1597 GCA_964505925.1 uncultured Burkholderiales bacterium | reverse complement strand
CGGTTCAAGATCACAGTCCAGCTGTCCGAGCCCGGGATAGTCAGCAGCAGATAGGTTCCAGCAGGTACCGGCTCGCCCTCGAAGCTGAGCGCCTCGGAGAAGCTGATAGTCGTAGGGGAGTTGGCCCCGGTGCGCCAGAGCATGTCGTAGGGGACCAGGCTTCCGAACACCTCGCGCCCTTTCAGGCTAGGGCGCGAGTAGTCGATGGCGATCTCGCCGAGCCCGACCTTCTGGGTCACTTCGGCCCGAGGGCTCGGAGCGGGGAACTCCACCTGGGCGAAAGCCGGCGGACAAAGAAAAAGGGAGCAGCCTAAAGCCACCCCCGCGATATACTTGGTAAACTTCGATTTTTGCATGCCCGGCCGCTTCGCAGGCACTTCTGGTGAGCCCTTTTTGAGTCTCGGTCCGGCGTACCGAGGCGAGCCTATCCGTTTAGCCCTAAAGCACACGAAGGGGAGTAGCCCCACAAGAGCAAACCATGCCCTTATGAAAAGCCGACGATTCCGTTTCACCAATGGTCGTGGAGAGGAGCTCGAAGGGCGCCTCGACGCCCCGGCCGGCCCTCATCCCACCAAAGTGGGCGCCGTCTTCGCCCACTGCTTCACCTGCACCAAAGATCTCCTGGCCGCGGGCCGCATCGGCCGCACCCTGGCCCGCTTGGGGATCGCGGTGCTGCGCTTCGATTTCACAGGCCTCGGCCAGAGCGAAGGCGAGTTCTCCGAAGAGAACTTCAGCTCCAATGTGGAGGACCTACTAGCAGCGGCCGGAGCGCTCTCGGATCAGGGCTTCGAGCCGCAGATTCTAGTCGGCCACAGCCTGGGAGGGGCCGCCGCGTTGGTGGCCGCCGGTCGGCTCCTCTCGGTGCGGGGGGTGGCCACCGTGGGAGCTCCCAGCGATGTGGAGCAGGTGGTGGAGCACTTCGGAGACGAGGTCGAAGCGATCCGCGAGAAAGGGGAGGCTCGAGTCCTCTTGGGTGGGCGGCCGTTCCAGATCCGGCGTCAGCTGCTCGAGGATCTGCAGGAGCACTCACTGCTTTCGGTGGTGGCCGAGCTCGCTTGTCCCGTGCTCGTCTGCCACGCCCCCGACGACAAAGTGGTACCGGTAGAGCACGCCCTTAGGATCTTTGAGGCCGCCGCCTACCCCAAGAGCTTTCTGAGCCTAGACGGGGCCGACCACCTCTTAAGCCGAGAAGAAGACACCCTCTATCTAGCCGAATCGGTGGCCACCTGGGCCCGCCGCTTCCTGGATCGCGCTCCGGAGGAGCGGCCCGAGCTCCCCTCTGGAGAGGTGCTGGTGCGCACCGTCCCCGGTCAGCGGTTCACCCAGGATGTGTTCACGGAGAAGCATCGGCTGACCGCCGACGAACCGCTCTCGATGAAGGGCGCCGATCTAGGTCCTAGCCCGTACGATCTGCTGCTGGCAGCCCTGGGCGCCTGCACCTCGATGACCCTGCGGATGTACGCCGAACACAAGGGTCTTCCGCTCGACGGCGTCCAGGTGCGCTTGCGGCACAGCCGGGTCTACGCCGAGGACTGCGCCGACTGCAGCCAAGCCGAAAAGCGCATCGAACTGATCGAGCGCGAGGTAGCCATCGAGG
>CAZDLH010000716.1:0-1598 GCA_964505925.1 uncultured Burkholderiales bacterium | reverse complement strand
GCAGTTCGAACTATAGAAGCTCTTGACCACTCGCCCGTCCGGGCTGATCAAGACCTGATTGGCGACCTCGCGCACGGCCGCGGTGATGGCCGCGTTCTCTCCGGCCACACCAGGGTAGACCTGATCTAGCGTGGTCGCCGCCAGATCGTACTCCGGATGCCGAGGGTTGGCCAGCATGAAATGGGCGTAGGAGCGCGACGCGATAGCGTGGGCCTTGAGGGTTTGGTGGGGCCAGCTCGCGCTGACCTCCCCGCCCAGGACCGAACGGATGTAGAGCTCCATCGGCAAGACGTTCACCGCCGAAACCCCGGAGCCGTCCCGCACCACTCGAACGTATCCGCGATAGACCCTACCGTCGACCGCTAACGAGTCGCCGCCGGGCACCACCAGAGCTCGATTCGGGATCTCGACCCCGTCCATCGAGAGCGTATCCGACTTGCTCCCCGGCGTCACCGTGATCCGCCCGCGCTCGTAGAGCACCTTCATACCGTCGGCGCTCTTAACTTTCAATCCGCTCCGGGCCTCGAGCGATACCTTCTGGGCTTGGCTCACGACCGCGACTCGGGTGGTCGGCCCCAGGTTCGCTAGAGCTGCCGGTGAACAGACCGCGACCAGAAAGGCCGCCATAACTAAGCGTAAAAACATGAAGCTCTCCTTGTCGAAACGCAACGACGCCGAGGGCTAGCCCCGGCACGTCGCAGTGGTGGAAAGTGAAACCTCGATAGGCGCAGGCGGTTCCGGCCCCTCCGACGGCTTAAGCTGCCTGAGGCGGCTGGGGACCGCCGGACTGCTGGGCCAGCTGGGCGTTCACCTGCATCAGGGTCTGAGCTAGCATCTGGGTCATCTCATACTCGGCCCGAGCACCCTGATCTCCGTCGACGGCCTTGGCGTGAAGCTCCTCGAGCGCGGAGGCGTCGGCGGACAGCTCCGCCGATAGTAGCCGACGCATGACAGCGGTGCTATCCACTCCGAGCTGTTGGCTCGCCGTTTGGATCTCTTCGAAACCGAGCACGCTCTGGACCGCGACGCCCCCCATCACTTCATCGACCTGGGCCTGAAGCGTGTCCGGGTCCGGGCGGGCCATCGTCAGAATCATCTGGTCGACGGCTTGCCCCATCTCCAGCATCTGTCGCGCGCTCATATCCCCGCCTTCGAGGCGCCCGTGAAACTCGGCCGCCGCCAGCGGGTCCGTCCCGATCCGCAGAAGCTCCAGATACTGGGACTCGAGCTCCTCTGCACCCACCTGGAGCTGTCCGGCTAGCTGCCCGAACTCCGGGGTCGCGAAAGCCGCTTCGATGATCGGATTGTCCTGCAGGTGCTGCTGGATCTTCGGGTCCTCCCGCGCCGGGAGCGCCTGGGGCTCAGCTGCAGCTGCCCCCGGGGACTCCTGGGGAGCGCCCGTCTCTGGAACTTCGGGGTTCGAACCGGCGACCACTGCGAGCATCGCCTGGTCGACGACCTCTAAGAGCTCCGCCTTAGCCGGCTCCACCTGCTGTCCGGTGCTGTCAGCGAGCGTAGCCTGCAGACGAGAGCCGTCGCCCAAGACCTGCGAGCGCATCAGCCCCAGGTAGAGCTCCTCGGCGACCTCCGAGTCGAGC
>CAZDLH010000715.1:0-1601 GCA_964505925.1 uncultured Burkholderiales bacterium | reverse complement strand
TGATGGAACATCGCTTCGAAGCGGAACGAGCAGGTGGAACTCTCCAACTTTTCGGTTTCGCTGTCGCTGGGACGGAAGGATGCTCTGGGAGGGTGAGTAAGGGGTCATCAAAGGATGGACGGAGGAGTAGCGATCCACATCGGAAGGCGTGATACCTGGGGATTTAGCCTCGCGGAGCTGATCTTATCGCTCGGGATCATCGCCCTAGTGACCGTGATGGTTGCGGGGATCTTTACCGGCATGCTGCGCTCGGCAGAGAAGAGCTCCGACCGTTCCGCCGGGGCAGTGCTAGCCGAGAGCGTGGTCCTCGACCGGGTTCGTCAGGTGGTCACGAATCAGGACCCCGACCTAGATCGGAGCGCATTTTTCGGCACTGTAGGACCGGCGAGTCTCAGCGGCACGGTGCTCCTCAACCACACCCTTTACACCTACGAGGTGAGCTATCGCCAAGTGCGGGACCCCCTGGGGGTGGCGGTCGGCTCTGAACTAGACGAGAACCGACTCGTGAAGCTCGACGCCAAGGTCTGGTGGTGGGTCGAGGACCCGGACCGGCCGCGCGCTGGGATGGGTGTGATGAATGTGAGCTGGACGCGCATCCTGCACGAGGGGCTCCAGATTTGAGGTGCCGGGTGCGCAACCGCGGCTTCACGGTGATCGAGATCGTGGTGAGCATGGGGCTCTTCACGATAGCGGGGCTTCTACTTTTCGCCGTGCTGCAGAAGGGGCTCGAAGGCCTGCGCGTGGTGGAGGCCCGCCGGGATACCGAGCAGCGGCTCAATAACGCACAGTTCTGGCTCCGCAGGGACATCGAACAGGCCTCCCCGAGTGCGCTGATGAGCAAGCGGGTCTCCGGGGTACCGGGGAGCGGCGACGCCATCTGGTTTCTGAGCGCTGAAGACCCCGACGAAGCCGATCCGGAGCTCAGATTCCATCACCATTTTGAAACCGCCGAGCCGGTCTGGCAAAGGACCGTCCTGTACTATCTGGTTCGACCGAGTAGCTACGCCCAGGTTTCCGGCGGGCTGTCGGCCGGCATCGACCCAGACCCGAGGCGCGACTCCTTCGCTCCCCACAAGTTCCTGATCCGGAAAGTGATCGATGGACCCGAGGAGCCCGAAGTGCTGATGAGCGCTAGCCAGATCGAGACCTATCTGACCCAACCTGCAGACTACACAGACCTGAGCTTCGCGGGCGAACCCGGTCTGGTCGATGCCCGCCTTATCGCAGACGGTATGTTAGGCTTTGAGGTGGCTCGAAACGGGGCACTCGTCGAGATCACGACCCGGGCGGTCCGCCTCCAAGAGGCTTATCGCAGGGTAGGGGATCTCGGGCAGGTCTCCCTCCTGGAAGACCCGTTGACCGCGGTCCGAGAGACCCGCATCTGGGCCCAGAGCCCGATTCGCTAGGAAAGGATCGAAACCTATGAGACCGTCCGAGACATCCCGGGGAGCCGCCCTTCTCACCACCCTCTTGATGGTGGTGGTAACCATGCTGATCCTCGGTGCCGCCATGTCGCTGCTGTCCGGTGGTCAACTGATGCGGGTGAGCCTCGAGGCCGACCAGCAGGCGCAAGCAGCAGCGCAGTCGGGAGTGGACTACGC
>CAZDLH010000714.1:0-1604 GCA_964505925.1 uncultured Burkholderiales bacterium | reverse complement strand
TCAAAGTTCCACGACCTCGATCTCAAGAACTGGAAAGCCTATCCGGAACTCATAACCGATAGCCTGTGGAGTCTCGGAGCCCGAAGCCGCACCGGGGCCCATAAAGGCGACTACCACGGAAACTTTGTCCCTCAGATCCCCGAACAGGTTTTAAGACGTTTCACTAAGGCCGAGGATGTGGTCCTCGACCTTTTCTGTGGGATGGCCACCACCTTGATCGAATGTCGAAGTCTCGGACGTCACGGGATCGGGGTGGAGCTTCAGCCGGAGGTCTGCGATCGTGCGCTCGCTCGTTTGTCTGAAGCGGAGAATCCCCACCGAGTGCAGACGACGGTCCTGTGCGGTGACTCCTCGAGTCCCGAGGTGCTCGATACCGTGAGGGGCGAACTCCAGACCTTGGGGCGCACCACGGTGGATCACGTGCTGCTCCACCCCCCCTACTGGGATATCATCGAGTTTACCGATGGTGACGATGACCGAGATCTCTCTTCTGCCGAGGACCTAGAAGGGTTTCTCGAGTCGTTTGAAGCTGTCGTTCGAAACGCGGTGGAACTCTTGGAGCCAGGCCGCTTTGTGACTTTGGTCATCGGAGACAAGTACAGCGCCGGTGAATGGGTCCCTCTCGGGTTCGAGTGTATGAATGTCATAAGAAGCTGCGGGCTCGCCTTGCGAGCGATCAATATCAAAGATATTCAGGGGAACGAGAAGGGTAAGGGGCGTAGTAATAATCTCTGGCGCTACCGAGCCCTCCGCAACGGTCTCTACGTTTTTAAGCACGAGTATGTGATGCTTTTTCGCAAGCCACCATCGCGTTCTAAAGCGTGAAGCCGCACTGAGGACTCGAACCGTCGATAGGCCGCTAACTGTCGATAGGTCGCCAATCCATCGGGGGGCGAAATGGATACACCTTCAGAGCTAGACCTTTTTCTCGGCTCGCAACAGAGCGAAGGGTCGGTAGAGCAGGTCGACGGCTCTTTCACTCTGGTCCGGGAGGCCGCGCTCCGAAGGTTGGCTAACTTTCAACTACCGTTCGAGCACGCGTGGCTCGTGAAAGTCGTGCAGTGTGCTGTCTCCGAGGGCGGAGACCATCCGATCCGAATCGATCTCACCTCTTCGGTGGTGAAGTGTTACTTCGTGAGCCCTTCCTTGACCATAGAGGCGGTGGAAGACGCATTCTACGAGACGGAGATGAGTTCGATACAGCCGCTCCGGCACCTCATCGCTGCGCTCAGGGTGACCGGGCTACGGTTTGGATGGTCCTTTCAGCTGATCTTCCCGAAGCTGGAGACCTGTCTTATCTGGGATGGCGAGAGATTTCACCGGAGCCCTATAGCCCAAGCTTCCGACTGTCTGTATCTGGCTGTGCGCCACACCGCTCCGAGCCGAGGCATCGGCGACTGGATCTCTAACCGGGTCGGAGGGGCTTCGCTGAACGCAGGCTTCAGAAAGACTCTTCAGAAATACTGCTACGCCTGTCCGGCACCGCTTTCGGTAGACGGTCGTCGTCTCGACTCGCTCTACAACTGTCCTAGTCACGGCTTCCAATACGTTGATCGATTTCGTGTCCTCCCGTTGGCAGTTCACAATATTGAGGGGATGGACCC
>CAZDLH010000713.1:0-1604 GCA_964505925.1 uncultured Burkholderiales bacterium | reverse complement strand
AGGTCGTCCAGTCCGACGACCCGGAAGTGCTCCTGACCCTGGGTCGCCTCTACACCGAGCTCGGTAAGCTCGATGAGGCCGAGCAAGAGTTTCGCTCGGTGCTGCGCCACGATCTCGAGCATCAGGATGCTCTGATGGAGCTCGGCTACGTGAGCCAGCTCAAAGGGCGCTTCCGCAGCGGTATCCTCGCATTTAAGAAAGTTCTCCAATCGAACCCCGACCAGGTCAAGGCCAAGCGGAAGCTCGGCGAGCTAAATTTCTCACAGGGTATGATGGAAGAGGCGGTCGAGCACTTTCTCGACGCGGCCCAGGGCTATCTCGAGGCCGATGACAAAGAGCAGGCCGTAGAGCTGTTTCAGTACGTTCTGGGGGTCGACTCCAGCAACGCGGCGGCCCAGCAAAATCTGGCGAACCTGGGGGCTGCGATCGAGGGTAGAACCTTCGAGCCGCCGCAGCCGCCCGAGGAGGTGCTCCCCCCGGTGGAGGCCACCGAAGCGCCGGAGGCCGTGGGAGGTCAGAGCGCCTCGAGCCAGTCGGCCGAGTCCATCGACAGCAGCACCGAGCCGCCCACTCCTAAAGCTAAACCTCAGGGGCCTTCCAGCACCGGAGGGGGGATGCGCAGGGGGCTCATCGCTGGGGGGTTGAGCCCTAAACCCGGTCTGGTCGACACCGGTGGGGGCGGTAAGCCCATGCTGGGGGGGAAACCGACCCTGGGAGGCGGTGGAGGAGGCGGGCGCCGCAGGGGGCTCGGGGCGCGAACCATGGGCGGAGCCGGAGGGGGCGAAAAGCCCATGCTAGGCGGTCGGCGGCCTATGCTCGGGAAGCCGCGGCTGGAGGCCTCGGGCTCTTCCTCAGAGGCCGTAGAACCGAAGATGGCTGAACCTTCCCGCGAAGATCAAGGGATCTCGTCCCGGGAGACTCTGGGCGGTTTCGGCTCTAGCCGCTCCACACCCCAGGAGAAGCCTCCGAGCGAGTCGCCCTTCCAGGAGGAGAGCGGCAGCTTTGACAGCGACGATGGGTTCAGTTTTGACGATTCAGAGTTCGAGCTCACCGAAGACCCGTTCGCCGAATCCGACTCCACCAGCGCGCCGTCCGACCCCACCGCGGATCTGTTTGGCGGGGCCCCGGCGGTTGCCGCCTCGATGCTGTCCACCGGGGTGGATTCGCCCAGGATCGGAGACGGGGAGTCCCTCGGGGATTCGCTCGGAGAATCGATCGGTGGGCTGCGGCCGGGCTTCGATGCTCCAGAGGTTTTGAGCGAGGGGGCGGTGACCGAAGACCCTTTCGATTTCGGTGGCTCGGAGGACCTTTTTGGAGAGGCCGACAGCAGCGTTGCCGGCCCTTCTGTGGTCAGGGGCGAGACCGAAACGCCCGACCTGGGCGCTGATGAACCGTTTTTCGATTTTGACGACGACGATGCCGGGGACGCCCTGGTTACAGACCTCTTCTCTGAGGGTGGCGGGGAGGCCCCGGTAGCAGCAGGGCAGGTCGGAGCCGGGGGAGCGCAGGAGGTAGATCTGTTCGCACAGGCCCCCGAGGACGACCTTTTTAGTGGGCTGTTCGATGAGGACTCCGGTTCGGTCGAATCCGCAGAGCAGGGGAGC
>CAZDLH010000712.1:0-1610 GCA_964505925.1 uncultured Burkholderiales bacterium | reverse complement strand
CGCCCACCCGGACGATCAGCGCTATCAGCCGCTTTTCGGCAAGTTTGCTATCACTCCGCTCTTCAAGGCCCGGGTTCCGATCCTACCGGCTGACCACGCCGACCCGGAGAAGGGCTCCGGCATCCTTATGGTCTGTACCTTCGGAGATAGTGCGGACGTAGAGTTTTGGAAGCACTCCGGACTCCCTATAAAGCAGATCATCGGGCGCTCAGGCACCTTGCTCCCGGTGAAGTTCGGAGAGGCTCCGTTTACCAGCCTGGAACCAGAGAACGCCCAGAAGCAGTACGAGGAGCTCACCGGCCTCCCGGTCAAAAAGGCCAAGACCCGCATCGTCGAGCTCCTAGGCCAAGATCGACTCCGAGACGGTAGCTGTCCACTGGTCTCCGAACCCAGGTCCATCGAACACCCAGTCAAGTTCTACGAAAAAGGGGACCGCCCGCTCGAATTCGTTCCCACTCGTCAGTGGTTCGTCAAGCTTCTAGAACACCGCCAAGCGCTCCGAGACCAAGGCAGCAAGATCGAGTGGCACCCTCCCCACATGGAGACGAGATACCAGCACTGGGTAGACGGGCTCAACCTCGACTGGTGCATCTCCCGCCAGCGATACTTCGGTGTTCCGTTTCCGGTTTGGTACCCGACCAACCAAGCGGGAGAGCCTATCTACGAGCAGCCGATACTCGCCGATGAGCAGGCGCTACCGATCGACCCTATGTCTGCGGTGCCTCCTGGATACCGAGAAGAACAGCGTGGGCAACCGAACGGCTTCGTGGGTGACCCCGACGTCATGGACACCTGGGCCACCTCTTCTTTGAGCCCCCAGATAGTGAGCCACTGGGGCCTCGATCCCAAAAGGCACGAGAGCGTGTTCCCGATGGATATCCGACCACAGTCCCACGAGATCATTCGCACCTGGGCTTTCTACACGATCGTCAAAGCTTGGATTCACAACAGTACGGTGCCCTGGAATCACATCGTGATCTCAGGATGGATCTTAGACCCCGACCGAAAGAAGATGAGCAAATCGATAGGGAACGTGATCACCCCGCAGCACCTGCTCGACGAGTACTCTGCCGATGGAGTCAGATACTGGGCCGCCCGGGCCCGCCTGGGAGCTGACACCACCTTCGACGAGAGCGTTCTGAAGGTCGGTAAGCGGCTCTGCACCAAACTTTTTAACGCCAGTCGATTCGTCCTCTCCCAACTCGACCGGGTCGAGGCCGATCCTTCCGAGCAGAAGATCTCCTCTATCACGGTAGAGGTGGACAAAGCTTTCTACCAGCGCCTGATCCGAGCTGCCGAATCGGCTACCCGCTCCTTTGAGAAGTTCGACTACGCGGCTGCCCTCGAGGCGACCGAAAAGGAGTTCTGGAACTTCTGCAACGACTACCTCGAGCTCGTCAAACGACGCTCTTACAGCGAACAAGACGACGCGGAGAGACGCTCAGCTCTCGCCACCTTAGCGCTTTCACTACGGCTGTTCTTGAGGCTATTCGCCCCCTTCCTACCTTTCGTCACCGAGGAGATCTGGTCTTGGAGATTCCGTAACGGCTCCGAGGCTTCCCACTCCGTTCACCAGGCAGCCTGGCCTTCCGCCAAAGAGTTCGAGGGGA
>CAZDLH010000711.1:0-1614 GCA_964505925.1 uncultured Burkholderiales bacterium | reverse complement strand
TCTTTTTGCTCTTGGGCTGGGCCCGCCTTCGCAAGGGTCGAGGAGCGGACCGATGAAGAGGTGGTGGCCGGTATTGGCTCTATGGCTCTTGATGGTCGGCAGCGGCGGCGTCCTCTCCAGTTGGCACGAGGGGGTGTTTCGAGAGACGGACGAGCCGCTCAGTCGAAACGAGGTTCTGCTCGATGTGGTCGGCGAGTTTCGAACGGTGATCGCCCGCTATCTCTGGTTTAAAATGGACCTTTTCCACGAAGAGCTCGAACACGCCGACTCCGACGCCCACGCGGAGGTGATCCCTCTTTTGCGCATGGTCTCGCTGATGGATCCGACGCTCACCGATTCCTATGATCTAATAGCTTGGGAACTGGTCAAAACCCAGGGCGACTACGAACTGGCGCTGTCTTTAGTAGATGAGGGACTGTCTAGAAATGAAGACAACTTTCAGCTCACCTTCCGCAAGGCTCTCATCCTTTTTCAGCTCGAGCGCTACGGCGAGTCGTTCGAAAGCGCCCAGCGGGCGCTCGAGATGGCTACCGCCGAGTCGAACGACGAGTTCGAGATCCTAAACTCGGCTCGACTGCTCTACTGGTCGGCAAAGCAGTTGGAGCTTCGAGATATCCAACAGCAGACGCTCGACCTACTCAAGAGTATGAGACCCGACGAGAAAAACTGGCAGAATGAGCAGGCTGAACTCGATGAGGCTCTGCAGGCGGAGAAGCTCGATGCCCAATAAGATCAGTGAAGTCTGGTATCACGCGAACTGCCCCGACGGATTCGCAGCAGCTTGGGCAGCTTGGTTGATACTGGGCGAGGAGGCGGTCTATCGCGCTGTGCGCCACGGTGACGAGGCTCCCGAGGTGGCGCCGGGGGCGCACTTAGCTATCGTCGACTTCTCCTACCCGCGTCGGACGTTGCTGGAGCTCGAAGGACGAGTGGAGCGACTCCTGGTTCTAGACCACCATCGTTCGGCAGCGCTCGAACTGGAAGGGCTACCTTTCGCCCGCTTCGAGATGGACAGTTCTGGAGCTAGGATGGCCTGGGAGTTCTGGCACCCCGAGGAGCCCCTCCCCGAGCTCTTAGCGTATATCGAGGATCGAGACCTCTGGCGCTGGAAGCTTCCGAAAAGTCGCGAGGTTTCATTGGCGCTCTCCGTTTTTCCCTTCGATTTCGAGCTCTGGTCGAGCCTTTCAGTGGAGGGGTTGAAGGTCAAAGGCGAAGCGCTGCAGTCCTATCAGGACGCGCTACTAGAACGGGCGGCTAGTCGAGTGCGCTGGCAGGAGTTGGCCGGGTACCGGATCCCCACCGTCAATTCCTGTCTGTTTCCGAGTGAGCTCGGCGATCTGCTCTGCCTGAAATATCCCGAAGCTCCCTTTGCCGGGGTTTATTACGATAAGATGGGGGAGCAGGCTTGGTCGTTACGCTCGATCGGAGATTTCGACGTCAGTGAGGTCGCTAAGCGGTTTGGGGGGGGAGGGCATCGAAACGCAGCGGGTTTCGCCGCTGAAGGGGCAGCACGATGGATTCCATAACGCAGTTTATGTTGGGGGCTGCCCTCGGGGAGGCCGTTTTGAATCGTCCAGTGACGGAGACGCCGGAGAACCGTCGGTTCTTGGCTCG
>CAZDLH010000710.1:0-1630 GCA_964505925.1 uncultured Burkholderiales bacterium | reverse complement strand
GACCCAAGCGGGCTACCCTTTGAAATCGGTGGCGGCAGCCGCCCTGAAACTTGCTATGTCGGCGGAGAAAGCCCGCCCCATCGCCGAGATGTCCGAAGAGATCTTCGATCTCAAGAGCTCCGATCACAAGCGGGGCAAACCCGGACGCGATCGCCCCGATAGGGGGGCCCGAGCCGGGAGAAGCGAGCACCGCGGAGGCGGAGACTCGGTACAGCTGATGGCCAACGTCGGTAAGGCTCACGGGGTCTCCCCCAAGGAGCTCGTCGGAATACTGACCCGCCAGGCGAAAATTCCCAACAAGCTCATCGGAGATATTCGGGTCACCAAGACTCGAAGCTTCGTCGACGTGCCGACCAACATGGTGAGCCGCGTCTTGGCTCTCAACGGAAGCTACCGCGCAGGCAAACGGGTCTTCACCTTCACCCCCGCCTGATCCGCCTGCGGCCCTAGCCGACCCTCCCGCCCGAGAGGGCGGCAGGCCCCGAGCGATACGAACCGGAACTCCGCCCGCCTATGGTGCGCTCGCTCCTCATAGCTCTACTCTTTCTAAGCCTCATCGGTGCCGGTGAATGCCGACCTCTGCCGTCCCCCAGCCCTTCGCAGACCTCCGAAGCGGGCTCTACTGCTCCTTCTGAAGAGGGTGTAGAAGGTGAGGACCAAAGCTCCGAGGAGCCGGCCCTGCTGACCCCCGCGACGCCCTGGTCGGCTCTCAAGCGGAGCGCCCGCGCCGAACCTTCCGAGGGGGTCGTGGTCGAGACGTTACCGCTCTTTCGAGTGGCTGGGACCGAAAGCCTCAACGCCCGAGATCGGGCCGCTCTCGTGCAGCAGCGGGTCCGACGGGTGATCGACGAGCACGGAACTGAGCCCCCACCGGTGGTTGTGGATCAGCTCGCCGGAGCTACCGTGATCCGAGCCGGGGACCAGATCTTGATCACGGTCACCAGCGAAGACCTCCCGGAGTTCAATTTAGCGGAGCTGCCTTCGGAAGTGCGACGGCAGCTGGAGGTCGAGCTCGCGGCCGGCTGGAGGGACGCCCTACAAAAAGAGCTCGATCTGGCCGCCACTATGCGCACCCCCGCCTACCAGTGGTTCGCTCTCTCGCTGCTCCTGGTTATGGTGACCGCCGCCTGCGCGTGCCACTGGCTCTTGAGCTGGGTCGGCAAGCGACTGCTCGGCTCCCCGTTCTGGTCGGCCAAGTTTCTGCTCTGGGCCGGGTTCGCTTATGTGAGCCTGCGTCTGTTTCCGGGCAGTCGCACCTGGGCCGGGCTGGTCTATCGAGGCGTTCTCTACCCTTACCTCTTGCTGGTCGTCGTCTTCATCATCACGCTCTTGGTGAGCAGACTGATGGAGACGATGGTCCACAGATACTTCCTAGCCCTCCAGCAAAACCAAGAAGCGGTGCACCTTTCCCGTCTGGGCCAAAGGCTCGCCACCTTGGACCAAGCCGCCCGGGTAACGGTGCGGGTCTTAGCTTTCGTCGTGGGGATGATCACCTATCTGGTGCTGCTGGAGGTCGATCTCGGAGCCGCCATAGCCGGAGCGGGACTCGTCGGAGTGACGGTGGGCCTGGCCACCCAAGATCTGATCAAGAACGTCTTGGGCGGGGTCCACATCCTACTCGAAGATCACT
>CAZDLH010000709.1:0-1635 GCA_964505925.1 uncultured Burkholderiales bacterium | reverse complement strand
AAGTAGCCGCGAGATCGGGAAACCGGATCACTCGACCGGGGGGCGGCACCTCTCCGGACGATCCCAGATAGACTCGGCCGGCCTCCGGAAAAGTGACGAGCTCGTCCCGACGGGCACTCAGAACGCGACGCAGGTTCGGGTAGGCTAAGACCCCCCGTTCGGCGAGTTCGATCCCCGGCGCTAGGGCTCGCTCCCAGCTGATGGTTCCGAACTCCTCGAGCAGACGCGCCAAACCGGCCACCGTACCGGGCACCCCGGGGGCCAGACCGCCCCGAACGGAAGCCATCTCGCTGTCGCCGAACATCTCGGGGTGCGCCCTTCCGGGGGCTATCTCCCGAAAGTCGAAAAGCCGGGGGCGGTCCATGCCCGGTAAGAGCACCAGCGCGAATCCGCCTCCGCCGATCCCGGTGTAGTGAGGGCAGACCACCCCTAAGGTCAAGGAGAGCGTGACAGCGGCGTCCACGGCGTTGCCGCCCTCGCGCATCACCTGACAAGCGGCGTAGGAGGCGGCCCGATGGTCGGAGACCGCCATCGCCCGGGTACCCCATTCCGGGAAAGGCGGCTCTAGAATATTGCTTACATCATCTTGAAAAAGTCGGGTCATAAGCGCAAGGCCCTTCCCGGCCTTAACAAAGATCCCTGTCCGCCGATAGATCCGGCCGGGGGAAAGCGTCGACAGGCCTCGAAAGGGGTACGGTATGTCGGTAGTCACTCCCCACGCAGTCAACCCCCAGGCCGTTCTCTTCGGCTTACCCCTCCAGGTGAAGGCCACCTTCTTTCGCCAGCTGGCGAGCATGGTCGACGCGGGACTTCCGGTCGGCCGGGCGGTGAGCACCGCCTCCACCGCCGGGCTGCCGAGGCTGGGTCGAGAGATGGCCCTACAGATCGATGGCGGTAGCAGCCTGTCGGAGACGATGGCGCGCTACCCGTACCATTTCGATCGCTTCGAGATCGCTTTAGTGAAAGCCGGAGAGTCGGCCGGTCAGCTCGACCTCCAGCTCAAGGAGCTCGCCCAGCACGCCGAGGAGAGCTGGCGAATGTCCCAGGCCATCACTTCAAAGCTGATCTATCCGGCCCTGGTGATCCACGCTGCCATCCTGCTGCCCCCCCTTTTCCTCCTGGTCCAGAAAGGGGTGCAAGCCTATCTCGTCACCGTCTTCAGCCTGCTGATCCCCCTCTACACCGTCGCGCTCATCGCCGCCTTCGTCTACCGATTTTTCCGACTTCACGGCGGGCCGCGTCGGGCTCTAGACCACCTGATGAGCGCGGTGCCCATCCTCGGTTCACCCTTTCGCCTGGGGGCGAAGATCCGCTTTCTCGCGGCCTTGGCGAACCTAACCCAAGCGGGTTTTATGCCCAACCGGTCGGTGGAGATCGCCGCCCAGTCCTGCGGTAACTACTGGCTCAGCGACCGGGTACTCGAGAGCTGGAAGAAACTCGGGCGGGAAGCCAAAATCTCGGAGGTCTTACGGAACTCGGGGGCCTTCGCCCCCGTCGAGCTCGGCCTGGTGTTCAGCGGTGAAGAGGCGGGCTCCATGGAGGACGCCTTAGCGCGCGCTGCGGCGAACCTCAAGCCCGAGTATCAAGCTCAGGTCCATCGCTTGGCCACCGTACTACCGGTCCTGCTTTTGCTGT
>CAZDLH010000708.1:0-1635 GCA_964505925.1 uncultured Burkholderiales bacterium | reverse complement strand
CTCTCCACCGTGCGCTCGCGGTTGTATACCACCGCTTTCAGTCGGTTCTCTCCGGGGACGCTCCGCAACTGAAAAGGGCTCTGCCCGGCCACCCGATGCCCGTTGTGATACAGGCGAAGATCGGTCCAGACCTCGGGATCGCCCAGCACGTTCACCGCCACCTCGTACACCCCGGGCTCCGTCTCCCGGGGGGTCGCGATCTGCAGGTCTGGCGGGGGCGCTCCCAAACTGGTCTTCCGCTCACCGCCCGTCCGGGGGGCTGAGCCCAGCAGCTGGAGGAGCAGCCCGGGCCGGTAGAACCGTTCGAAGAACTGCTCTAGGCGATAGTTCCGCCCGTTCCAGCGCCAATCGATCAAGGACATCGCCGTCTCCGACCCGTCGAAGGCTAGCTGCGGGGTCACCATCAGCCACTCTCTACCCTCATCTAGAGTGAGGAGCGTTGCCAACTCCCGTCCGCTCTCGAGCTCCCAAAACCGGATCCTCGAATCGAGCCCGGTGCTGATCACCACGCCGCCTTCGACCTGGGCATCGTTTACTCTGGCCGAGTGCGGTCCGTAGGCGGCAACCTCAGATCCGGTGACGTCCAGCAGCCGAACGCTCCGGTCCGCGCAGACCAGCATCCCCTGACCGTGCCGCCGCAGCTGGGCGGCGCTCCGGGCAGAGTCTAGTTTGCGGATACTCGGGGGCTCCTCGAGACCCTCCAACGAAAAGCTGATCAGATGGGCCCGGTCGTCTAGACCCAGCATCCCTGGCCCCGAAGGTTCGGGCAGCAGCCCCACCATATAGCGACCCACCCCCGAAGGCAGCTCCCAGCTGTGCACCGTCTTCCCGTAGCCCAGGTCGTACAGATCGACCCGCCCGCTGTGGGCCAACAGCAGGTGCTGGTCCCGCGACGAGAAAGCCATTCGGGTAACGTTCCTATCCACCGGCCACTCCTTCTTAACGGCCCCGGTGTAGGGGTCCAGCAGAAGGACTCGGTTGCGCATCTGGAACTCGGCCACCGCTAAAGTCCGCCCGTCGTTCGACAGCGCCACGCTCAGGATCCCCCGACCGTAGCGGGCTCCGCTGCGGCTGATATCGGCCTCCCAGATCAAGCGCCCGGAGTCCAGGTTCCAGGCCCTGACGATGCCGTCGTTGCCCCCGGCGAAGTACATCTCGCCGCTGACCGCCCAGGCCGGGAAGTAGCCGGTCTCAAAGGTGTGCTCTCGACGTCCTGTCTTGGTGTCTAAGACCAGGGTCTGCCCCCGGCCCACGGAGAGCAGATGCCGACCGACCACCTCGATCCCGGAGAAACGATCGGCCCGGCCCTCCAGCACCGCGCTAGACCACCGCTCGCCATCGCGATTCAAGACCACCAAGTGCTCCCGGCCGGTGTCGATGAAACCCACCCCTACAGCCTTACCGTCGGCCCGCACCGCCAAGCGATCCGCGCCGTAGAAGGGAAGCTCGAGGACACCGGTGCGCTGGAGGGTATCCTCGGCCAGGACGCTGACCTCGCCGGCGCGATTGATGGCCATAAGCTGCCCCGCGCCGAGCGGCGCCACCGTCACCCCTAGCCCCTCCCCGGAGTAGCCTGGCCCCCTCAGGTCCTGCTCGCTCGGGGCTCGGGGGCTAGCCGGGGCGCAGCCCAGGAGG
>CAZDLH010000707.1:0-1638 GCA_964505925.1 uncultured Burkholderiales bacterium | reverse complement strand
GGATCTAGGAAGCCACTGATGGTCTGGGCCAAGTAGCGGTACGCCTCGGCGTCTCCGGAGATCCACCCACCGAGGAGCGGAACGACGCTTTTGAGATAGAAGGCGTGGAGACGCCCGAGGAGCCCCCGCGGCCTGGTCAACTCTAGGGTCAGGATCCGACCCCCGGGGCGTACCAGACGCCTCGTCTCGCTCCACAAGCGCGGTAGGTCCACGATGTTTCGGGGCCCGTAGCACAACGTCGCAGCATCGAAGGTCGCGTCTTCTAGAGGGACCGACAAGACATCGGCCCGCAGATAGCTGATGCTGCCCTGATCCGGCCTTGGAGCCGTCCGTCGGGCCCGCTCGAGCATCCCCTCGGAGAAGTCGACGCCCACCACTTCACCGCTGGGGACGGCGCGCGCCAGGGCGCGGGTGACCGCCCCGGTCCCGCAGCACAGGTCCACCACCCGTTCGCTCGATTCGAGCTCCAAAAGACCGGCCGCTCGCCAGCGCCAGTAAGCGTCGAGACCGAAACTCAACAGAGCGTTGTTCAGCTCGTACCGCTGGCTGACCCGGTCGAACATCCGGCGCACGAGTTGGGCTCGCTCCTGACCTCGGGCGGCTCTGAACGAGACCGGCTCTTCGGCGAACATCAGAGGGTTCGTCCCCCTGAGCGGACATCGTCTCGAGCCGCACCCCAAGACTGAAGAAGGGCGGTTCTATGGATTAGGGCGAGGTGGTGGGTGAGCGACATTTCGGTCCTCCGGTCGTCGAGTGGTATCGGTGCTAGACCACGAGGCCTTTCCTGTACCGCGAGCAAGCTCCTGCGCCCGCCCAGCCTCGGATACGACCCGGCAAGCCGAGAGAGGGGATCCCAAACCGACTCGGAAGGCACGGTTATGAAGACCATGGAACCGCTACCCGAGATAGCCGCCCGAGGATACGTCAACCCGGAGATGTTGGTGACCACCGAATGGGTGGCCGAACATCTCTCCGACGAGAGAATCCGATTCGTCGAAAGCAACGAAGACCTTCTCCTATACCCTTCAGGGCATCTGCCCGGAGCGGTGCAGATCGACTGGACCACCGATCTCAACCACCCCATCACTCGAGACTACCTCGACGGAGAGGCCTTCGCCGAACTGATGCGCCGAAACGGCATCACCCCCGAGACCACGGTGGTGTTCTACGGCGACAAGAGCAACTGGTGGTCCGCCTACGCGCTCTGGGTGTTCTCGCTGTTCGGGCATCGCTACCTGCGCTTGATGGATGGCGGGCGAGCCAAGTGGGAAGCGGAAGGCCGACCTCTCACTCGGGAGGTGCCCACCTACGACCGGAGCGAGTACCCGGTTCCGACCCGAGACGATAAGTCGCTGCGAGCCTTTCGCGACGACGTGGCCGAGCACATAAAAAAGAGCGGCCGCCTGGTCGATGTGCGTTCCGTCCCCGAATTTACCGGCGAGCGCCTCCATATGGAGGACTATCCGAACGAGGGAGCCCTACGGGGCGGCCACATCCCGGGTGCCGAGAGCATCCCATGGGCGCGAGCGACCAATGAGGACGGCACCTTTAAGTCGGCCGACGAGCTGCTGGCTATCTATCGAGACGAGAAGGGGCTCACCCCCGAGGAGGACCTGGTCGTCTACTGCCGGATCGGCG
>CAZDLH010000706.1:0-1647 GCA_964505925.1 uncultured Burkholderiales bacterium | reverse complement strand
CAGCAACCTGTCTCGAACTGCTCCAGGAGCTGTGGCAGTGGGCTTTGGATTGCCTCGAAGCGGTCTGGGATTGGCTCTGCGAACTCCCCGACCGGCTTAGTGCGCTGTGGAGACGCTGTGTAGAGGCCACGAAGGAGCTCATCGAGAGGGCGGTCGGCCTCACGGTGGCCCTGCTAGGGCTGCTCTTAAACTTTCCTGGTATAGTCGTCCGTAAGCTTTTTGAGGTCGACCCGAAGTCTATCCCGAAGCGGCGCATCACGATCCGCCAAAAAGGGCGAAACTTGGCGCTCTTCGGTCGCCAGTTCTCCGCACTCCTCCAGGGGGGAATCGCCTTGGTCCCGGCGTTAGACATCTTAGCCGAGCAGTCGGAGGAGCCGACCTTGGGCTACGTCAGTGGAGAGCTGGCCACCCGGCTCGGAGAGGGATACGCCCTGTCCAAGGCGGTCTCCGAGTACCCTAAGATCTTCCCGCAGGTCTTCATCCACCTTACTAAAGCAGGAGAGGAGACGGGACGCTTGGTGGTCGTCACCGAGCGACTGGCCGCTCTTTTAGAGCGAGACTCCAATCTCGTTCGAAAGGTGCGGGGCGCTCTCAGCTACCCTGTCTTCGTTTTGACCTTAACGCTCGTTTTGACCTTGGCTCTCTTTTCGACGGTACTTCCGGGCTTCGCCGAGTTCTATCGGGACTTCGACGTCGAACTGCCCATCGTCACCGCCGGGCTCATGCGGTTTACCGAGTTCGTGAGCACCCCTTGGTTTTGGCTCCTCTCGGGGGCCGCCATCGGCGGGAGCGTATTTCTCTTTAAGCGCCTTTGGGAGGCAGAAGATAGCCGCAGGCAGCTCTTTTCCCTGCTCCTTCAGGTACCGCTCGTGGGGAGTATCGTGGAGTCCAGCTGCTTGGCTCGCTACTGCTGGGTTATGGAGCTCACACAGAACGCGGGTATGGATCTGATGAGGTCTTTGAAGCTCGCAGGACTCAGCTCTGGTAGCCCGATCCTCGAGCACGACTCTACCCGCTTGATCAAGGGGATCACCGCAGGGGAGGCGCTGTCCATACTGATGAGAGAGCGTTCGTACTATCCGAACCTGCTCGACCAACTGGTTCTACTGGGGGAGGAGACCTCCCATCTGGGGGACTCCTTCGGGCGAGCCGCGCTGTGGCTCGAAGAGGACGTCGAAAGTAGGGTGGAAGCTTTCCAGGACGCGCTCGAACCGGTTCTGATGGGGCTCATCTCGATCATCGTGGGGACCATCATTACCGCTGTTTTCCTGCCGCTCTACGGTCTTCTCGAAGGTCTGGGGGTCTGAGGTGAAGCGAGGTCGTCGAAAGATGTTCGCGGTCAGCCTCATCGAGGCGGTCATCGCTATCTATCTTTTAAGCTTCGCCGCCCTGTCGGTGCTCTCGTTGACCCAGACCGCTTTCGTCGCTCAACGGAGAAACGCCGAACTCGCGAAGGCATCCTTGGTGGCTCAGTCGGTGATCGCTGAGCTGAGGATCTGGGCCGAGGATATCGATAACTACCAGAGCGAGTGGGCGGCTTACAACCGAACCTTCCGGCCCGACGCCTTCCCAGAGTACGAGGTCACCGTGCGGAGCGCGGCCCAGGGGCGGGCTTTAGATTCCCCGTGCTCTGAGCTCGAGGACCAG
>CAZDLH010000705.1:0-1649 GCA_964505925.1 uncultured Burkholderiales bacterium | reverse complement strand
TGATCGCAGTCCTCGACCAAGCCGAGCTGGGCGGATTCACTCTGGTGGCCGACCCCGATGAAGCGCCGGGACCGGACCCCGACCCCGACCTAGATGGGCTGTACGTGCGGGTGGTACACGCGAGCGTGCATCTCACAGACATCGAGATCGACGTCTATCTCGACGACGCCGAAGAGCCGATCGTTACGGACCTGGGCTACCTGGAGGCCTCGGACTACGTCGCCCTGGAGTTCGAGGTAGGGGAGAGCAGCACTTTTTCTGTCCGAGATAGCGAGACTGGTGAAGAGCTAGACTCTTTAGAACGCACCTTCGAAGAGTCCGAGGTCGGCTACTACACCCTCACCGTTTTTCCGGGCGAGGTCGTCGATAATCAGGAGCCGGAGGCTCCCCTGGAGCTCGGGCTGACCGCCGACGATGTGGTGCCGGTCCCCGGTACTCTCGGGGTTCAGTTTTTCCACGCGGGTGTGTCCTTCGATTCGCTGAGCCTGGCGATCAGAACGTACGAGGTCGATTTTGTCCCCTTCATCGAAGCGGTCGACTTCGGGCAAGGGGTCGTGGCACCCCAGTCCCCCGAGACGTTGCTTCAGAAGCTCGAAACCTCGCAAGACGGCTGGGTCTACGTTCTAGAAGCCGAGCAGGCTTGGCCCTTCGGGTTTTTCGCTGAGGGAGCGCCCGATGTGAGGGTCCTTGACGCTCTGCTCGCCCTCTATGAAGCTGAGGACAACGCGGCGAACTTTAACATCTACTTCACCGGAAGTTCGGAAAGTGGGATCCGCCTGATAGCCGTGCTCAACGATCCGCAGGCCGGATCCGAGAGCATCGTGTCGGAAGGCTCGTTCAGCCAGTAGTCTACGTCTGACTTCGGCTCCGAGCCAGAGCGCCCCGGGCCCAGCACCGGGGCGCTCGCTGTTTTCGGGGTCGGACGTTTCTTCTATTAGGCCTTTTTTTGGGGAGCGGCCACCTCTAGCGGCTCGAGCTGGCTTTCGATCTGAGCGCGGTACGGTTCGTACTGGGGGGGGAGTCGCAGCGCCTGACCCAACTCCTCGAGCGGTTCGTCTACGGTCATGCCGGGTGGGACGGTGGCGATCTCGAACAGGACACCGCCGGGCTCCCGAAAGTAGATCGATTCGAAATAGTTGCGGTCCCGCACCGGCGACACCGCCAGTCCGGCTTCCCGGAGCCGCTGCTGCCATCGCCGCTGCTCTTGGGAGCTGTCCACCGAAAGCGCGATGTGGTGCACGGTACCGCTGCCGGGGCGAGCCCGGCCGTCGGAGGGCCCCCAGAAGAGATCCAGGTAGCCCGCTTGCGGTCGTTGGGGCAAGGCGAAGCGCTGCCGGTGTTCCGCGGCTTCGGTGGCGCGGTAGCCGAGGAGCTCCAGCACCTCGCGGGTGGATTCCGGCTGCTCTACCCAGAGGGTTCCGCCGAGGAAGGCTCCGAGCTCGTCGAAGTGATCCAAGATGATGAACCCTTCCAGCCGGATCCTCCGGCGGAGGACCAGCCCGAGGAGCACGGGCGTGCGATCTGGGCCGGGCGGAAGCGACGCGGCGTTGTAGTGTGCGACCAAACCGCAGACCGGGACCCGTGCGTGGTCGTTCAAGAGCGGCATCACCGCTTCGAGGACCGCACCGCCCACGTTCTCGAAGTAGATG
>CAZDLH010000704.1:0-1653 GCA_964505925.1 uncultured Burkholderiales bacterium | reverse complement strand
GTCGGCTTCGGTCCGAGCGATCTTTAGTAGGTCAAGCATACTGGTCTTCACGATGTCTGTTCATCCTCCAGCGGCACCATTACTGTGTCGGGCCGCCGAAACCTCTCTGTGGCGTCGACCGGTTCCCCGGAGGCCTCCGATCGGGTGCCGCTCCAGATGAGGCGGCAAGGCCTCGCGATGCGCATCTGGGGAGGTCGGGACTCTTTGTGATGAACTCGAGAAGGACGAGCCCGAGCAAGACGAATCCGAGAGGGGGATCAGCCGATGTGGTCGGTCTTGGTCACGTTCTCGTAGGAGCCGTCGCTGCGCTTTTCAAGCTTGGTGAAGCCTTGGTTAGCGAGCTCGGAGTTGAATTTCGGGACGGAGATTCCGACCGGCTGGATCAGCCGCTCGACCGGCTGGTCCGGATCGCGGTCGTCGAGATCGAGCTCGGCTATTCGGCAGAGCTCCCCCAACGTTTTCGGTCGTTCGGACATTCGGTGGACGGCTTCGAACCGATCGTCGGTCCCCACCACTCGATACACGTAAGTAGGCATACCTTTGCCTTCGTCCTCGGACTCCGCAACCTTGCTAGATTGCGCTAGAGATGCGATAGAGTTTCGCTAGACCCCTCGGGGGAGGGGGGAGAGCCTTCGGTTCGCTCGGGTTTTGCGCAGTCCCCGACGATATCGGCTACGATGTCGGCGGTGTGGTCAGCGTAGGAGGTTCCGTTCGGGAGCGTTACGCTCTGGGTAAAGTAGTCCCCTCGCCCGGAATGGATCATCGGACCCGGCCGATGGATGGAGACCTTCCCCTCCCGGAGGGCTCGGTTCCAGTGTGACGCTGCCATCCACGGCCATCGGCCGGGAAACATCAACGGGCCGAGCATGAGGGTCTTGTCCCGGGACCCGACCAAGCAGTGCACCTGATGAGCGAGCGCTATACCCGGGATACTGCTGAACACCCCGCCGATCGTCACCACCGTCACCGGCGAGGGTAGTCGGGTCAAGTAGCAGGCAGCGCCCAAGGCGACCTGAGCGCCCCCGCTATAGCCGATCAAAACGATAGGTGTGCGAGCTCGCGGATCGTACCCGCGGCTCAAGAGGCTCGCGTAGACCTCTCTGGCTAGACCCAGGTTGTAGATCGGTCCGTATCGCGGATCGCTACAGACCGCCACTTGGCACACGTTGCGGGCACCTATCCAGAATTCGAAAAGGAGGCTCTTGGTGTTGAGTCGCGCTCGGTGGAGCAGGCGCCAGAGCCAAGACAGGGGCCTTTCTCCGGTCAAAGGGTCGTTCGTCACCGAAAAAGGGAAGACGTCGGTGAGCATCTCGGCCTCCGGAACGCGCGCGGCGAGGCGCTCGATGAACCCCCGCTCGCGCCGGGCGAGGTCCTCCCCTGAACCTCCGATCCCGGTCAAGTAGACCACATAGCAGCGAGGGCGATGCGCGGGGGAGGGCGCCTGGGGGTCCCCCTGCGGACGGGGCGCGCGCGGCAGGGTCAGCCGGTGGTCGGCGCCCCACCAGCGCAGAGTTTCGAAGGGGGCGGTCAGCGCGATGGCCAGCACTACCAAGGATACGAACAGCAGTAGGGCTTCCAGGCCGGGCCACAGAGCGCTCATCGAGGGCTCCGGGCCCGGGACATCTCGCGCTCTAGGATCGCCAGGGCCGCCTG
>CAZDLH010000703.1:0-1659 GCA_964505925.1 uncultured Burkholderiales bacterium | reverse complement strand
CCGGCGTGCCCTGGCCCTGTTCGGGGTGCATGCGAAGCGGGTGAAGGCCACCATGGGGCCGGAGCAGGAGTTCTTCCTGGTGGACCAGGAGTTCTTCTACCGGCGCCCGGACCTCATCACCTCGAACCGGACGGTCGGTGTCTTTCATCCTACCGTATCCCCAGTGCGGTCCGAGATCCCCCAACAGAGTCGAGATGAAGTCCTCCAAGCCTTGGAAGAGATGGAGGCTCCCGAAGAGTTAGTACAGGGAGAAGAGTTCGACCCTAGCCCGCGAAATATCGAAGAGCGGACCCTCCGCACCAGGATCGCCGAGGGTCTCCAAGTGGCTTTCCACCCTCGAGCGACTCGAGGCTCCACCGTTCACCTCGACCTCAACTTCCATTTCGGTAATCCCGATGTGCTCCAGAATCTCGGGGTCATCCCCGAATTCACCGGCTATCTCCTCGACCACGGTACCGCGAACCGAACCCGCGAGCAGCTCAAGGATCTGTTCACCCAACTCGAAGCCGAAGGCTCGGTCGGTGGGGACCACAACGGTGCCTACGCCTCTATGACCACCACTAGGGAGAACCTGCCCGCACTCCTCGAAGCGGTCGCCGAGATCCTGCGGGAGCCGAGCTTTCCCGAAGAGGAGTTCGAAACTGTCAAGGAAGCCTATCTCGCGAGCATCGAACGAGCCAGGAGCGAGCCGAGCTCCCGAGCTGGCCGAGAGATGAGCCGGATCCTCTCTCCCTACCCGAAATCCGATCCGCGTTACGTGGCCACGCTCGACGAAGAGTGGACCGCGGTCAACGAGGTGCAGCTCGGAGAGCTTCCGGAGTTTCACCAGCGCTACTACGGCGCCCAGGTGGGCGAGATCGCCATCGTGGGGGATTTCGATCCCGACGAGATCGGCGTTGTGCTCGATGAGCTCTTCGCCGACTGGCAGCCCTCCGAAGACCCAGCGCCCTATCGTCGTTTCGTCGCTCGGGTCAAGGAGATAGAGGAGCCGGTCCGTCGTACCGTTCGGATCGAAGATAAGACCAACGCGGTCTTCTATGCGAGAAAGACCTTCGAGATGCTCGATTCGCATCCCGACTACGCCGCTGTTCGCTTGGCTAACTATCTGCTCGGAGGCGGCTTTCTCAACAGCAGGCTCGCTACCCGAGTGCGTCAAGAAGAGGGGCTCTCCTACTCGATCAGCTCCTCAGCTTCGGCCAACTCACGCGATCCGGTCGCGAGCTTCAGCGTCTACGCGATCGCTGCCCCGGAGAATATCGATGCCGTGGAGGCCGCAGTGTTCGACGAACTCAACAAAGCCATGGAGAGCGGCTTCGAGCGACAGGAGATCGAAGCCGCCAAGCGAGGCTATCTAGAGTCCCTCAAAGTAGCCCGCAGCCAGGATGCGAACCTCGCAGGCCTGCTAACCAGCTATATGGAGCTAGAGCGGGACATCCTCTGGCTAGAAGAGTGGGAAGAGAAGATCCTCGCTGTAACCGATGAGGACCTCCAGCGCGTCGTCCGGGAGTACTTTCACCCGGAGACCCTCAACATCGTTAAGGCGGGAACCCTACCCTCTCCGTAGCTTCCGAGAGCTACACAGCGGGATCCAGTGGGGTGTGGGGGGTGGACCACCCGGACCCCCAAGGCGGAGTTCGGGGGTACAGGCCGGCCGGCGGG
>CAZDLH010000702.1:0-1661 GCA_964505925.1 uncultured Burkholderiales bacterium | reverse complement strand
GACCGGCGCCGTAGCAGCCATCGAGTCGGAGCCTCCAGTTCTCCCGTCAGAACGCCTCCACGGGCGGGCGGCGCAGGAAAGGTCAATTATGAGCAACGCGGTGATCATTACAGAGAAACCGAGCGTGGCCCGCGACATCGCCGGGGCGATCTCCGGCTTTTCCAACGTAGACGACCAGTATTTTGAAAGCGAGCGATACCTCGTCAGCTGGGCGGTGGGGCACCTCTTGGAGTTCGTCGCACCGGAAAAGATCGATGAGAAGTATAAGCGCTGGGTCTTAGAGGACCTTCCGATCATTCCTGAGTCCTTCAAGTACGTTGCGAAAACTGGACAGAACAGTCGCCTGCAGACCCTAAAGAACCTGTACTACCGACCGGATGTGGACGAGGTCGTCAACGCCTGTGATGCTGGCCGGGAAGGTGAACTCATCTTCCGCGAGCTCATCTGGTATTTCCACTCCTTTAAAGGGGCGCCGCCCGCACGAAAAATGAGCCGACTGTGGCTCCAGTCCATGACCAAAGACGCTATCCGGGATGGGTTCAACAACCTGCTGGACGGTCGTGACTTCGATGGCCTCTCCGATGCTGCGGTCTGCCGTTCCGAAGCGGACTGGCTGATCGGGATCAACGCCACCCGGGCTCTGACCAAGAGGATGAAGCTTCGCACCGAGAGGACCGCCTGGTCCGCGGGGCGGGTCCAGACCCCTACTCTGGCTCTCATGGTCGACCGAGAACTGGAGAACCTCAACCACCGTCCCACCCCGTTTTGGCGACTCCACGCCGACTTCCAAGCCTCCGACCACAGCTATCGTGGGACCTGGTATGATCCGAACTTTCAGCCGGACCCCGATCGCCCGGAGAAAGAGGACTGGCTAACGACCCGAGAGCAGCTCGAGCAGGTCGTGAGTCAGGTAGAGGGGCGCCAGGGGGAGGCGCACGAGACCCGGAAACCGCAGAAGGAGAGCGCCAGGCCGCTCTTCGACTTGACCTCGCTCCAGCGAGAGGCGAACGGCCGGTTCGGCTACTCGGCGCGGCGCACCCTCCAGGCTGCGCAGCGCCTCTATGAAGCTCACAAGCTTTTGACCTATCCTCGAACCGATAGCAAGTGTCTCCCCGAAGACTATCGGCCGCACGTTCAGAAGGTTCTGTCGGACCTGAGCAGCGGGACGCCGTACGCCGCTTTCGTCCGTCGACTGAAAGAGCAAGGTCTGCGCAACACCGGCCGGATCTTCGACGATAGCAAGGTCTCCGACCACTTCGCTATCATTCCGACGGGAGCTAAGCCTTCCCCGAGTCTCTCCGACGACGACGCGAAGATCTACGATCTGGTTATGAAGCGCTTCCTGGCGGCTTTCTACCCTCCGGCCGAGTGGACCAAAGTAGAGAGGACCACCGAGGTCTCCGGCCACCATTTTCGAAGCCGTTCCCGCTACCTCACAGACCCGGGATGGTACGAGGTGTACGGTAAGGAAGTGGCAGAGGAAGAGGCCCGAATACCGGAGCTCGAGCAGCCCGAGGTGGAGGTCCTTTCGACCGAAGCGCAGTCGGACCAGACGCGCCCCCCGGCTCGCTATACCGAGGCCCGTCTCCTTTCCCTTATGGAGCACGCCGGTCGCCAGGTCGACGACGAAGAGATCACCGAAGTGCTGAGAGGGAAAGGCC
>CAZDLH010000701.1:0-1665 GCA_964505925.1 uncultured Burkholderiales bacterium | reverse complement strand
TTTGATGGAAGAAAGAGTCAGTCACGCTAGAGCCTATCAGGGGTTCGATGAGCTCGCCTCGACCCCCCCGTCGGAGTACTGGACCCTCGAGGACGACCGGACCGACGGGCTCCAAGAGCGCTACCTCTACCGCGTCGATGTGAGCGAGCCGAGCCGTGGCCTGAAGGAGGTCCGTCTCACGATCTATCACCGCGACCCGGAGTTCCCCGGAGAGGTGGTCGACGAAACGCAGGGCCAAGACGGCCTAGCGTTGCGAGTGGGCACCGTCCTCGCGGAGCCGGCGCGATGAGCGCTCGACGCTCTCGCCCGAGGCGCGGTGTCGCCGGATTGACCTTGGCGGAAGTGTTGGTCGCGAGCTCAGCGTTTCTGGTAGTGATGGCCATCGGTATAGGCGCGGTGCGGGTCGTCGAGCGAGCCGGCCAGCACTTGAAGAACCGAAGCGAGCCCAGACAGCAGCTGAGAACTTTGGTGGGGCATCTCCAGAGCGATCTGAGGGCGGCCTCATTCGTCTTCAACTACCATCGGCCCGTACTCTTCGGCGGAGGGCTCGGCCACGACTTCCAGGGGGCGCCGATGCCTTGGCCGGAGGGCGAGCCGGTGGATTCGGTCCTGTGGGCCCGGGCTGAGTCGGCCGAACCGGAGACCACCTTCTCTGTGGAAGGTCTCTTTTTACAGCCGTACCCTCTCGAGAAAGCCCCCTTCTCCGGGGCTCGCCTCGCCGTTTTGGCCAGCGCACGAGAGGTGGTGAGCGACAGCCCGGGGCGCCCGGTGGATATCCCCATCGACTCCCTCGCCGGATATACTCAGCAGGCCCGAAGATTCGAGATCTCGGCCCCCCCGGGCGGACTGAAGGTTTGGTACTCCCCCACCGCCGACGGGCTCGTCTTGCAGTTTGCCCTGGCTCACCGCAACGAGTCGGGAGGGCTTACCGAGCAGAGCTATCGAACCCAGTTCACCATGAGGAATAACCGATGAAGAGCAGAGGCGGATTCATGCTGGCAGCGGCTTTGATGTTGGTGCCGATCTGCCTCATCTTGACCTTCAGCCTCGTTCGCCTCATCATAATTGGAACGGGTTTCGGGCTGCAGGCCCAGCAGAAAATGAAGGCCTTCTACCTGGCCGAAGCGGGACTGAATACGGGCTTTTTCGTCTTCGGGCTCAACAACTTTTCGTGTTACACCCACAACTCCAGCGGCGGCTCGATAGGGAGTTCCCACCCAGACCAGGTCGGGTGGCCGGAAGAGCTGGAGCTCAGGCGGGACTCGGACGGCTGGATACGTTGGAGTTACGACCCGGCGAGCGACCCCCCCGAGCAGTCCATGACGGCTTCGGGCAGCGCGGAGAGCTTCCGCTTTCGCATCTGGATCCCCGACTCCAGCTTTCCGAATCAGTGGGAGATCGTCAGTGAAGGTGTGGTGGGCAACCGACGGGCCGTCCATCGGACCGCGGGCGTGCTCGAGAACCCAGGGGAGTTCTTGATCTTCGACAACGGGGACTTAGCCGATCTCGCGCGCTCGTCGAACCAGAATCTCTCGGGGCGTCTCCACGCCAACGGTAACCTTTTCGTGGCTCCCTGGGAGACCTCCGGCTTCCAGAAGAACTCCGGCTACATCGTGGCGCCTTCCCACGGCGGTGCTACGGGAGAGCTCACCTCCTTGACCTTTC
>CAZDLH010000700.1:0-1667 GCA_964505925.1 uncultured Burkholderiales bacterium | reverse complement strand
TACGCGTCGTCGTATGCTTCAATTGCCGCCGGACCGTGTACCGGGTGTTCGACCACCCCGTACACGAGGTCGGGGTGGACCGCTGCCGCCACGTTGCCGGGCAGCGTCCAAGGCGTGGTGGTCCAGACCAGAAGACTCGTTTTGGCAGGGAGATTCGCCTTCTCCGCCTCGAGCAGCTCGAGGCGGACGTAGATGGAGGCGTCCACCACCTCTTTGTACCCTAGCCCCACTTCGTGGGAGGACAGCGGCGTGCCGTCCTTGGCGCAGTACGGAACCACTTTGTAGCCGCGGTAGAGCAGGCCCTTGTCCCACAGCTGCCGGAGCGACCACCAGACGCTCTCGATAAAGTCGTTCGACATGGTCATATAAGGGTGGTCGAGGTCCACCCAGAAACCGATGCGCTCGGTCATCTCGCGCCAAGCCTGCTCGTACTCCATCACCGACTCACGGCAGAGCTTATTGAAAGGCTCTACACCGTACTTCTCGATGTCGCCCTTACCGGAGAAGCCTAGCCGCTTCTCCACCTCGAGCTCGACCGGCAGTCCGTGGCAGTCCCACCCAGCCTTGCGGTGCACGAGTTTGCCGCGCATGGTCTGATATCGAGGGAAGAGATCCTTGTAGGCCCTCGCTTGTACGTGGTGAACCCCCGGCTTACCGTTAGCCGTGGGCGGCCCTTCATAGAAGATCCACTCCTCGGCTCCCTCCTCTTGGCGCTGGGCCAAGGAGCGAGCGAAGACCTCTTCTTGAGCCCAGAAAGCCAGGACCCCCCTCTCCCGTTCTGGTGCCTTCTGCTCGGGATCGAGTTCGGTATACATCTGACCGTCCACCGCCTGTTCCGTGGGGTTTTCTTCCGCACCATTATAAAGGCGCAGAGACTGAACTGCATTTCTGAGCCGACTACCCGAAACCTCCAAGCGGGAAGCGGAAACGCGCCGATCTAGCGGAGAAGGAGGAGCGGCTCTAGTACCGCAACTGATCTGTTATGAGTGAAAGCCTGCGGAGCTCCTACGCTCTCAGAAACCATCCCGACAAGACCTTTGAACTGACCGCCCGAACGCTCCCCCCCTCCGACGAGAGCGCCGTGGGCTGTACCGTCGAGATCGAAGTGGTCCCCACCGACGGAGTTCCGTTTCGGATCCAGATCGAGTTCGGCGGCGATTTCGTGGCGACCAAACAAGATTTCACCCAGTCGATGTACCTCGGAACGGCGCTTTCGGTGGCCACTTCGCAGCTCGAATCCCTGCGGCACCGGTCGACCCGGCTGAAGATCCACAGAGCCTCGGGCCTGATCGACACCGAACCGCTCAAAAGGTAAGGGAAGTCCCTCCCGGTCAAGGAGTTTTTCTCCACTGCGTTAACCGTCAAGAATGTCACTTCTGAAAGACTTCAAGACCTTCATCGGTTCGGGTAGTGCCATCGACCTCGCGGTCGGTGTGATCATCGGCTCGGCCATGACCACCATCCTCACCTCCTTCGTCAATGAACTCATCGTGCCGCTCACCGGGCTGTTAGGCACGGTGGATTTCGCCAACTTATACCTCACCATCCAAGGCGCGGTGCCGGAGGGTCTCCCCCTCGACGAAGCCCGCAAGCTACCCGGGGTGATCGTGTTGGGCTACGGCCAGTTCGCCACCGTCGCCCTGAACACTTTGATCCTGGCCTTCGCG
>CAZDLH010000699.1:0-1668 GCA_964505925.1 uncultured Burkholderiales bacterium | reverse complement strand
ATTACGAATGTCTTGTGGAACGCGAGCGAAGCTAAAGCAGGGAGCCGATCTCTTGGGGATCGGTATGTCCGCTGTGTGCCTAATCCACTGCCTCGCCCTTCCGATGCTCCTACTGCTACTCCCGAGCGCCGGGCACCATCATCACCATCATGGGCTAGACCCCTTCCACGCAGCCGTTCTTCTACTGGCTACTCCCATCGCGCTCTTCGCCTTCGGCCGCGGGATTCCATCGAGACAGAAAACGCTTACCCTACGAGTCGGTCTACTCTCTCTGGTCGGACTTTGGCTCGGCTTTCTTTTCGAGCAGTACGGTCTCGGAACGGCTCTCACCACCCTCTCGAGCTTAGGTCTCATCGGTGCTCACCTGCTGAATCTTAAGCGGCGCAACTGTTCCCACTGCTAGAATTAGCTCAGGCTAAAACCCTCAAAAGGGGGTAACTCTTAGAGTCTAAGGCGGAGGGTTCGCCGGACTGCTGTGGAGAAGAAGCCCTCCGGTGAAAGTCGTAGCCATCATACCCGCCCGCAACGAAGCCCGCGTGATCGCCTCGGTCGTAGAACAGGCGCTGCGTCAGGTGTCGCAGGTGATCGTGGTGGACGACGCGAGCGAAGACCGCACTACAGCTGAAGCTCACGCGGCCGGTGCCACCGTACTCCAGCACGCTCTGCCTCGAGGGGCCGGTCGAGCCACCGCTACCGGACTCCGGGCGGCCCTGCATCTCGGAGCGGACCTCCTGGTCACCCTCGATGGCGATGGGCAGCACCAACCGAGCGAGATCCCTGCACTACTTCTCCCCCTCCGTGACGATAGAGCGGATCTCGTCATCGGGTGTCGACTGCTCGAACGCAGCGCTATGCCCAGGGTTCGACGGTTCGGGAACGGCTTTGCCAATCTGCTCACTCGAGCGCTGTACGGGGTAGCGGTGAGCGACAGCCAGTCCGGCTTTCGAGCCTGGCGACGAAGAGCAGCGGAGCAGATTCAGATGGAGGCCTGCGGCTACGAGTTCTGCTCGGCGAGCCTAGGAGCCGCCAACCGCGCCGGGCTCCGGATCGCCGAAGTCCCCATCACCACGGTCTATAGTGAGTACTCCCTCTCGAAAGGCCAGAGCGTAAGCCGAGCGGTCGGGACCCTCTTCGAGATCGGACGAGCGGGTTTCAAATGAGTTCCCCCATCGTCTTCCAGTTGGCTTTCGCTTTGGTCTTCGGACTGCTCATCTTTCGGATCGTTCGCCAGATCGCTCGAGGTAGAGCCCCACTCTTTAAGAGTCTGTTCTGGTGCGCCCTGTGGGGTGTAGGCCTGATCTTCGTGCTCCGGCCGGACTTGGCCCAGCGACTCGCCGAGCTGCTCGGCGTTACCCGGGGGACCGACGCTGTCTTGTATACGGCTCTGGCTCTCTTGAGCGTACTACAGTATCGCACTTTTCAGCTCCTCGACGGCAAAGATCGAGAGATCTCTCGGCTCACCGAGGAGCTGGCCTTGATCCGGTGGGAGATGGAAGGGAGGCGAGAGCGCCCCCAGGGCGAGGGCACCCCCCCTTCTACTGTAGAGTCTGAAACCGTTCTTGAACCACCGGCCAGTTAACCACATCCCACCAGGCGCTCAGGTAGTCGGCTCGTCGATTCTGATACTTCAAGTAGTAGGCGTGTTCCCAGACGTCGTTACCGAGGAGC
>CAZDLH010000698.1:0-1669 GCA_964505925.1 uncultured Burkholderiales bacterium | reverse complement strand
CCCGAGGTTCGCAACCTGTGCAAAAATCATTCCGAAGAGAGATTCGTGGAAAGGTCGACCCTGGACATCTTTGTGAGTGGTGTTTCTTACGATCACGCCTCCCCCGGTCCTGGCCCTAACCCTGTCCGCCCCGAAGGACTTGTCCCAAACGATGACGGTTCCGCGCCGACTGGGGTCGGAGCGGCTGTTCGTGATCTCGGTTCGGATCTTGTCGGGGGCCCAACGATAGTCGAAATCGTAGATGCCCTGAGGCCCGTTGTACTTATAAGTGACTTGATAGTCTTTGGCTGAGTTGACCTTCTTTTTCACGTCGTCCCAGCTGACTTGAGCCTGAGCGGGTAGGACGGAGGCGATCAACGCGGTTGCAATAACCGAGAGCCAGAGCTTACGCCAAGTGTTCATTCTGTCTCCTTCTGGAAGGCGAATGCCCCCCGATGGTGTGGTGTCTTGGTAACGAGGCCTGCGTGCAGTAAATAACTACGATCCGCCTCAGCGAGGGCGGGTTCTTCGTCCTAGGACGAACTCCTTTTCGTAGACCCGCTACAGACCTCAACCGGATTCTAAGTACGGAGTTCCGGTAGCCGAAAGAGTTCTATGCAGTTGCTCGCGGTGGATTTCGCTACCACCGATGGGGATACCCCGCGCAGTTCCGCGATCCGACCTACGATGAGGGGGATGTACTCCGGGCGGTTGGTCCGACCCCGATGGGGAACGGGAGCGAGGAAGGGGCCGTCCGTTTCGACCAGTAGCCGGTCTAACGGAACTTTGGCGGCTACCTCAGCCACCGTGTCGGCCCGCTTGAAGGTCACGATGCCGGTAATACCGATGTGGAAGCCGAGATCGAGAAAGCGCTGGGCCCAGTCCCAACTTCCCGTGAAGCAGTGAACCACGCCTCCGGCGGGTAAGCATCGTTTCGAAAGCTCGGCATAGAGCTCTTCCTCGGCTTGCCGACAGTGAAGGATCACCGGTGCGAGATGCTCTTCGGCGGCATCGAGGTGGACCTGTAAGGAGCGCATCTGGAGTTCGGGATCGGAGAAGTCGTAGTGGCCTTCGAGGCCCGTCTCTCCGATGATCGGAGTGGGCATCTCAGCCAGAACCCGGGGGAGGCTCACCAGGAGCTGGGAGACCCTCTCCTCGGTCACCTCGTGGGGGTGGATCCCCGCAGCGGGATGGATCTCGGGATGGAGTCGAGCGAGCGCTGCGAGGGTGGAGTACGAGTCCAGATGAAGTGAGGGCGCTACCAATCTTTCGACGCCCGCTGCTGCTGCGGCTCTTAGGATCTCACCTAATCCTTCATCTTTTTGGTAGATCGGGGCATCTATATGGATATGAGAGTCGATCATGGCAAGGAGCCGTTCTGTTTACAGCGAATCGGTCCTTTGTGGCAAGCTTTCTTTTTAAGGTCATCGATGAGCGCGACCAGGTCGTATCGGGTACGATGTCTGCCCCTTCCCTTCAGGTGGCTCAAGATAGACTACGCTCTGTTTATAAGAACGTTCTGGTCGTAGAGGAACAGAAGGGTGGCGGCGCTCCTGCAGCGTTTATGCGGCGCTCGCCGCGGGTCAAGACGGACAGCTTGGCTATCTACTGCCGCCAGCTCGCTGTCATGGTGAACTCCGGTATCGCGATCAACCGAGCCTTTCGGTTCTGTAGCCAGGGAGAAGACCGC
>CAZDLH010000697.1:0-1669 GCA_964505925.1 uncultured Burkholderiales bacterium | reverse complement strand
GCTCCCTGATCAATCGTCTGACCCAGCGCCATCGCCAGAAGATCGCAAAGACGAGCAATACCCCAGGGAAGACTCGCCTCATCAATTTCTATCTGATCGACGACTCCTGGCTTCTGGTAGACCTACCCGGCTACGGCTACGCGAAAGTATCGAGGAGCGAGCAGCAGGAGTGGCAGCGGAATCTCGAGCGCTATCTACTGGAGCGACCCACATTAGTGGGTGTACTCCAGCTGATAGATGCGCGCCACGGTCCTCAAGCTAACGACCGCGAGATGAACGACTGGTTGGTTCAGAGCGGGCTCGAGACAGCGGTCGTACTCACGAAGTGGGATAAGCCGAAAAAGAGCGAGGCGAGCCGAAATTTCCAGGCGAGTAAGACCCTCCAAGCTGGTCGGGGTTTCTGCAGATTCAGCTCTGAGACTGGGGCCGGGGCCAATGAGCTTTGGGTTCTCTTAGCGGGCTGGAGGGAAGATTGGGTTCAGAAGATGAGAGCGGCGGAAGGCTGAGGCGGTCAGCCCACGGCAGACGAACCCGGCGGATCGGTTTCGGCTTCTCGGTTCGCGTGGGGCCAGTGAACCCGATTCTTACCTAAGGATTTTGAAACGTACATGGCTTCGTCGGCTTCGCGGATGAGATGTTGTCGCAACTGTTCGGCGGTATCCCCCCGGGAGGTTAGAGTTCGAAGGGTCGCCATTCCGATGGAGGCGGTCACTGCGCCCCGGAGCGTGATCGCCTCGCGATCCGGTTCTCCGGCGCACACCAACACGACATTCTCCACGGCGTGCCGGACCCTCTCCGCCAACTGGAGCACTCGTTCCGGCTGGGTGTCCGAGAGGATCATTACGTACTCATCTCCGCCGTAGCGGGCAGCGATTCCGTCGAGGCTATTGGTGACTTCCCCGATCAGGATCCCGATCTCCCGGAGAGCCTGGGAGCCTACCAGGTGGCCGTAGGTATCCACCACCTCTTTAAAGTGGTCCAGGTCCAAAAAGATCATCCCGACATCGGTATCGTTCTGTAGGGCTTGCTCGATCAGATCGCTGAGGTAACGGTATAGAAAACGGTCGTTGTACAGTCCGGTGAGATGATCCCTTAGGGCCGCTTCTCGATGGCGTCGAGCCTCGATCAAAAGCTCGATCGATTGGGTGAGATAGTCGGCGAAGACGGTGAGCAGCGAGAGATCGCTAGGAAGGAACTCACCCTTTGCAGAGTTCAGTAGACTGAGTACCCCTACCGGACGACCGAAGGCCTTCAGGGGAACGCACAGCAGGGTCTCGGTCTGATGTTGGGTCAGCCTGTCGATCTCTTTGTAGTGCGACTTCTCACCCGACGGGCGATTGGTGAGGGCGGGCTCGCCGGAGAGAAAGACCTGGCCCGCCACCCCTTTCCCGGCCGGTAGAACCGTGCCGGGAAGGGATTCGGACCCCGTCCCAAAGGACGCTACAAAGACCAAGGCGTTCCGTTCGTCGGGATGCTCCAGCATCAGCGAGCCAGCCTCGCACGGAACGAAGTTCTGTGCGCACTTCAAGATCTCGCGGATCACACTCGTAATGGAATCCTCTCGATCCGCATCGGGAAGCCTCGCCGAGAGGGGGGCGATCAGGCGTTGGAACTCGAACTCCGACAGACAGACGGTCATAGAGGACTCGGTACACCGCCTTTTCGGTAC
>CAZDLH010000696.1:0-1675 GCA_964505925.1 uncultured Burkholderiales bacterium | reverse complement strand
TGGGCTCCGACATTCAAGACAAGAAGTTCACTCTCCCGTTTCTCGTTAGCTATCGCGAGTCGAACGAACAAGAGAGAGCCCACGTCCGCTCCCTGGTCTCTAACGGTCACTACCCCGGCGAGCACCTCCCCGAACTGATCGACTGGATGGATCGCCACCGGGCCCGGAGCATCGCCTCCGCCAAAGCTGAAGAGTACACCGCTCAAGCCCGTCGAGCGCTCTCGTGTCTCCCGGAAGGGCCCACCAAAGTCGAGATCGATCGACTCCTCAACGAGTTGATGGAGCGTAAGCGTTGAGCGCCTACTACGGTTATGCGGGGGTCTTTTTCCTGGGTGGGTTAGCCTTCGTAGGGATGAATTTTCTGTTGGCGAGTTTCGTCACTCGCCTGATCAAGTCGCACAACCCCCACCCGAGCAAACAGCTGACCTACGAATGCGGAGAAGCTCCCACTACCGAGGCCTGGGTCCAGTACAACGCGCGCTACTATCTGTTCGCTATGATGTTCGTCCTGTTCGACGTGGAGGCCATCTTTTTGGTCCCCTGGGCCGTCGGGTTCAAAGAGCTTTTCATGGAACTGGGTTGGAGCGTAGTGGGGACCGTCGGGTTCTTTCTCGCGCTCCTCACCCTAGGCTTCGTCTACGACTGGAGAAAGGGAGCCTTCGAATGGGCCTGATCGAGCGGATCCCCGCTTACGTCGAAAAGACTCCGGGCGGTGGGCTCTTGATGACCGGGGTCAACAGCATACTCAACGAAGCGAAAGCCTCTTCGCTGTGGTATATGCTGTTCGGCTTGGCCTGCTGCGCCATCGAGATGATGGCGACCGGAGCTTCCCGCTACGACTTCGACCGTTTGGGAATGATCTTTCGAGCGACCCCGAGGCAGACCGACCTGATGATCGTGGCCGGTACGCTCACCTTAAAGATGGCCCCGCGGGTCAAGCTCCTCTACGACCAGATGCCGGATCCTAAGTACGTCATCGCGATGGGCGGCTGTACGGTCCACGGCGGACCGTTCTACCACGACTCTTACTCCGTCCTCAAAGGGGTCGATAAGATCATCCCCGTCGACGTGCACGTGGCGGGTTGCCCTCCCAGACCAGAGGCGCTCCTGAACGGCTGCCTGGAGCTCCAGAACCTGATCCGCACCGAACGCCTAGGACACGAGCGAGACCGTCCGGGGCTTCGGATTCTTACCCCCCGGCAGATACCGGGTCAACCTCCGCTCAACAGCACCTTGATCCGCCCTGACCAGATCCCGATCCTAAGCTGATGCTCCACACCGCTCTCCCAGAACAGAACCGAAGCCGCTCGGGTCTCCTGAAGACCCTACTCGAGACGTTTCCCGACGCCGGACTTCGCACTACCGAAGAGAACCCCGACGCGGTGTTGGTGGAGCCCGGCTCGTTCCTTATCGTGGCGCAGAAGTTGCGAAGCGAACCGGACTTGGACTTCGACTACCTCGAATTCCAGACGTGCGTGGACCGCCCACCCGACCGGCTGGAGTATCTCGCCTACTTCTACTCTTACACCCACGGCCATCGGCTGGCGCTGAAGGTCCCCTTGGCTCGCAGCGCACCCAGTCTCCCGAGTCTCGCTCACATCTGGGCCAACGCCGACTGGAATGAGCGAGAGATCTTCGATCTGTTCGGCGTGGTCTTCCACGGCCACCCGGATCT
>CAZDLH010000695.1:0-1682 GCA_964505925.1 uncultured Burkholderiales bacterium | reverse complement strand
TAGTCTCTGTTGTGCGACCTGGACCGTTCCCTCTTCCGGTACGAGTAGACCGGACAGAATATTCAGCAAAGTGCTCTTGCCCGAGCCGGAGGATCCCAGCAGGGCCACCGTACTGCCGGCGGTCATCTCCAACGACAGGTCGTGGAGGACGGTGAGTTCCCGGGGGCCTTCCTGGAAGCGTTTGGTTACGTGCGATAGCCAGACCAACGGGAGGGTCGAACCGACCGGGGCAGCACCGGTGCCCGGACTATCGGGGCTCACGATGAGCACTTCTGCCCGGATAAGATGGGGCCAGAGATAAGGAGAGGGGGAGCCGATCCCCAAGGTTGCGAGCGACTCGAGCAGGTAACGAGTTGCGAACCATCATTTAGAGACCGACTCCCCTGGGCGCTCTAGGCTAGGGTGACGTCGCTGTCTAGATAGACGTCCTGAATCGCGTTCAGGAGGGCGACGCCTTCCTTCATGGGCTTCTGGAACGCTTTCCGTCCAGAGATGAGCCCCATACCGCCGGCGCGCTTATTGATGATAGCGGTTTTGACGGCGTCGGCTAGGTCGTTGCTTCCGGAAGCACCGCCGGAGTTGATCAGTCCAGCGCGGCCCATATAGCAGTTGGCCACCTGGTATCGGGTCAGATCGATAGGGTGGTCGGTGCAGAGATCCTCATACACCTTCTTATGGGTCTTCGCGAATCCGACCGCTTTGAAGCCGCCGTTGTTCTCGGGCAGCTTCTGCTTGATGATATCGGCCTGGATGGTGACACCGATGTGGTTTGCCTGAGCGGTGACATCGGCGGCCACGTGATAGTCCACGCCGTCCTTATTAAAGGCGTTGTTACGGGCGTAGCACCAGAGGATGGTGGCCATCCCCAGATCGTGGGCGTGGGAGAAGGCTTCCGCGATCTCGACGATCTGCCTACGGGACTCTTCAGAGCCGAAGTAGATGGTGGCTCCCACGGCCACGGCGCCCATTTCGAAAGCTTTCTCTACGGTGCCGAACAGCACCTGATCGTAGCTGTTAGGGTAGGACAGCAGTTCGTTGTGGTTGATCTTTACAATGAACGGAATCTTGTGGGCATACTTGCGAGCGACGGCGCCGAGGACCCCGTAGGTGGAAGCCACGGCATTGCATCCGCCTTCGATGGCGAGTTTGACGATGTTCTCCGGATCGAAGTAGACGGGATTGGGAGCAAAGGACGCGCCACCGGTGTGTTCGATCCCTTGGTCTACGGGCAGGATCGAGAGGTATCCGGTGTCGGCCAGCCGGCCGTGTCCGAAGAGGGATGCCAGGGAGCGAAGGACCGGGATGGGGCGATCTGAGGCGGTCCAGACGCGGTCGATGAAGTCCGGTCCTGGTGCGTGCAGCGCAGAGCTAGGTAAGGTCTTACAGACGTGGGAAAGTAGGCTTTCGGCTTCCGAGCCTAGGAGCTTTTCGTAGTTGAGAGACTGGGTAGCGGTTGCAGACAAAACGGTTCCTCTTTCTGGACTGGGGTGTTCCCAAAATGTTCGCTGCGCCCCCGACCCCCTTCGGTCCGGAGCGCGCTTCGAGCCCAACTCATGACTCTTGTGACGGGTCGGGATTCTTCGCAACCCGGTTGCGCCCTTCCCGATCTGTTGCTAGTCTACCCCCAACCCTGAGGCCGAAAACGTTCGTGCTGACCGTACCAGGAAGCTGAGGACAGGCGC
>CAZDLH010000694.1:0-1687 GCA_964505925.1 uncultured Burkholderiales bacterium | reverse complement strand
CGGACTCGATGTTCGCCGTGCTCGAGACCCTCGACGACGAGGTCTCTCCGCCTGCCGGAACCGGCGAGGTGAAAGGGCGAACCTCCAGCAACGAGGCCGAAGAGGTCCTCTTGTGGAGCGGGCGCCCCCTGATGTCGCTAACTCGGCGCTACGAACTGACCAACCACCGGCTACGCCTGATCCACGGCTTCATCTCCAAACGGATCGAGGAGATCGATCTGGTGCGCATTCGGGACACCAAGGTCAAGCAGCACGTCGGAGAGCGCCTGGCCAACGTCGGCGACATCACCATCATCTCTACCGACCGAACCACCCCGGAGCTGGTCCTCGACAACGTGGCCAACCCCCTCGAAGTGCGGGAGACCCTGCGCAAGGCGTACCTCGCCGAACAGGAGCGCCGCGGTCTTCGATTCCGCGAAGAGTAGACCCGGGCCTCGAGGGGCGCGGCGCTCGGCTCGAACGGCTAGCTCTCGACGGCTTGGCTCTCAGCGCTCAGTTTTTCGGCATCCACGAGAGCTATAGTGGCTTGGGCGAAGGCGAACATGGCGTCTTCGACCCGATCCGCATCGCGCACCTGAAGGGCCTCGATCAGCTGGTCCATCGAATGGAGGTTCTGTTCTAGGATCTCCGCTCTGGTTCGGAGCTCAGCTTCGTCGTAATCGGTCTCTTCGTTCGAAAGAGTCTCGAGGGCGGTACCGAGGTCTTCATACTCACCCACGTGGTTTTCTCTGACTTGAGCTAGAACCCCAAAGAAGTGCTCGTCGGAGAGCTGTGCGTTACTCCAGGCCTCGTGGGCTTCGGCCACCGCGATATAGCTAGGCGTGGTGTCGAACTGGCCGCCTTCACCCTCCGGACCTTCCACCGAGATCAATCGGGATTCGACCGTGGTCTGCTCTAACGGAAGAACAGCATTGCAGTTGGTACACGTACCAGCGGTACGTTCGTTGGGCGCCGAACATCGGATGCACAGCTTGGGCGCCCCCGCATCTTCTTGAGCCAGGATTCCGTGAAGCCCGTCCATCATGGAGTTCGTGGCCTCCTGGAGCTGTTCGAAAGCCTCATCGATGAGCTCTGCGTCATCCGTTTCAAAGAAGGATCTCATCTTCTCGACAGCGTCGAGATGAGCTTGAAAGGCCGTCAAAATGGTGACCCGACCAGGATCGTGAACGTCGACGTCGGGGTTCTGGGCGGCTTGCTCCATCTCTTGGATCTGGGCCTGCACGAAGAGCTCGGTCTCGTCGAGTACTTTGCGTACGTCGTTTTCCTCGGCCTCCTCGGCATCGTACCGCTCCCATACGTCGTAAAGACTTTGAAGCAGCGGAGAGTCGAAGTTCCCTTCCTCATCCGCTCGGATCTCCACCATTTCTGTTTCCATCATCTACTCCTTAGGTCGCCTCGCTCGACAAACAAACAAGAGCCGGATAACGGCTCTTGTTTGGCTTTCGTGCAGCGAGAAATCTATTTTACCGGCAGCGATTCAGCAGATTCAGAATCTGCGATCCTCCGAGTTGGCCGCAGCGTCCACCTATGAGATGGCCCAGCGGACGCTTAATACAGCCGCCGTGATGAGGGAACATTCTCGGCGGCTGGCAAGGTACACCGCAACGCCTACGAAGTCTGGGGTTGTGGCATCTGCGACGGCTAGGACACCCGCAGTTACAGGTGGGAGGCTGCCAGCAACGAGGAC
>CAZDLH010000693.1:0-1698 GCA_964505925.1 uncultured Burkholderiales bacterium | reverse complement strand
CCGGACTTTCTCAAAGACGATCAGGACAGTCCCAAACTCGACATCCTGCCTTTCGGCAAGAGTGCGGAGAAGGCACCGGAGAAGCCCTTCATTCCGAAGATGCCGGACGAAGACTAGTCCGGCACCCGTCCGGCACCCGGGTTAGCGGCCACGGCTCCCAATCGAAACCGGAGTCCCCCGGGTCTGCGGCCAGTCGGTACCCCGCCCAGGCGAACCCTCCGTCTACCCACCCTACGATGAGGATCTTCGCACCTATAGGGTGGCCAGCTCGGTCCTGCAGACTAGGTCGCAGAGCCCACGAGGTCGGATGGGAGTGGTAGAAGGCGCCCACTCGAAGACCGAGCCCCCGGGCCCGCATCATCTCATCGAGAAGCCAACCCTCTTCCAGTGCGAACCTGTGGCGGAGCGGGACAGGCCACCTACGACGTCCGACGAGAGCGACCCCGTCGGCCAGCAGTAGGCCGCTCTCTTCGAACTCCGGCTCGGCCGCTGCTAGGTCGGACCGGAGCTGATCCAACACGCGCTCCTGGATCCGATCGACGACCGGGATCAAGCCTGGCGGCTCACCACCGGAAAAGACGTGGGTTCAGCGGCGACATCGGCGACCAGTACGCGGTCGCCCTCGAACGGTGCGGTCGCTAAGAGAACGTTGCGGTCGAGCACCGCCGACTCCCCCCGAAACCCCACCTCGTCCTCGCACCCGTAGCTGTTGGCGGCTAGCAGGCAGACCTGACTGCCCGACAGGCACCAAGCCCAATAGTTCCAGACGGTGGTACCCTGGTCTAGCCAGCAGGTTGGAAAACAGCAGAGCCTAGCCTGGGAGCTTCGTAGGTGTTCCCGGAAACGAGGGTCGTTGAGGTCCATACAGATCCCCAACGTCGTCAGGGCGCCGGAGCGGGTGGTCCATAAAGGGTAAGGGGTCCGCCCTGGTTCGGCCCAACTCTCGTCGGCTTGGAAAAGTAGGTTCTTTCGGTAGAAGAGGGGGTCTCGATCCGCAAAGCAGACCGCCGCCGAGTTGAAGAGCTTCCCCTGCTCCCCTCGTTCGGGCCAACCCACCACCAGGGTCAAAGCGAACTCTTCGGCCCAAGCTACGAACGCGTTGATCGAAGCGCCGTCACGGCCCTCCGCCAGCGCTGCGACAGCGGTCCGATCCGGAAAGATGTAACCGGAAGTGGCCATCTCCGGCGCCACCACGAGTTCAGCCCCCGCGGCCGCGGCGCGCTCGACGAGCTCTCGGAGCCGCTTGCGATTCTCCTCGGGCTGTCCCCGGACGGGCTTGAACTGCAAGACTACTACCCGAGTGGATGTCATACCGGATGGTTCTTTAATCCCGGGGAGGTTTCCCGCTACCAGGGATCTTCAGCTCTTCTGCAGGGTACCGCAGCACCGCTTAGAAAATTGAGGCATGCCCTTCTCTAGACCCCCGATCTGCCTCCATCCAGGTATCCCCTTCTCGCCGACGGACCACATCCGGGTACGGCCGCAGTCAGCCCGCCGTGAGGCTCCGATCGCCTCCATCGTCGAAGCGACTCGGACCTTCGAACACCGAACCCTCACAGACTCCGAAGGCCAGCGCTAGTTATGGCCTACGGATCGCCCACACTGGTCATCCTCGCCGCCGGAATGGGAAGCCGCTACGGAGGGCTCAAACAGCTCGACGCCGTCGGCCCCAACGGCGAAGTTCTGATGGAGTACTCC
>CAZDLH010000692.1:0-1701 GCA_964505925.1 uncultured Burkholderiales bacterium | reverse complement strand
TACCCTATCCCCGCCGACGACCGGGAGAGTGCGGACTCCGACTCGCTCAGTATCTGGAGCGCCGCGGAACTCAAGTCTTTCCAGAACAGTCTACGCCAGCTCTACTTTGAGCTAGACGAAGATCGGGTTCCGGACGTCTTCTTCCAGAAGGTCAGCCGCTTTATCTCGTCGGTAACATCGGGCTACCTACTCCTCGAAGGCGGTCAAGGTAAAGGGAAAACGCTCCTAGCTCACGCCTTCGCCCAACACTTGGTGGATCTCAGTCTCGAAGTGACGCCACTGCTGTTTTCGGTGAAGAATCAGTTCTATCCGGACCCCCACACTTTTCTCGAGCAGCTCAACGAACATCTTCGGGTGCGTCCCGGCCAAGGTCAAAGAAGCTTCGAAGCTCTCGACCCTCAGGTCATCAAAGACCTGAACCGTAGGACGACGGCCGACGCTCGCTCGTCTAGGTTCTCCTCGTACCTCAGCGAGCTCCGGCTGGTCAACGGCACTCGACTCGTTCTGATCCTCGACGGGCTCGATGAGGGCTCCCAGGGTCCGGGGGGAAGCGACAATCTGTTTTCCTATCTGCCGGCCACGCTGCCCGAAGGGGTCTATCTGATCGTGACCTACGATCCAGAGCGCTTCCGACCCGGGGATCGCGAGATGATCGAAGACATCAAGTCTGGGCCTTCCTTAGAGCTACTCCTCACCCATCACAACGCCAGCTATCGAGACCTCATGGAGCGATTTCTCAACCGCTCCCAGGAGAGCCCTCTCAGCGAAAGCTTACAGGAGACTCTGATCAAGGCCTCCGGCGGCTCTCTTGCCGCAGCCCAACACATGCTCGACGGCCTGCGCTGTAAACTGTTCGAGTCTACGGACGACCTGCCGGAACCGAACCGACTCTACGAGCGGCTCTTCGATCGGCTCTACGAAAGGGTTCCCGACCGCTACCTCGACCTATTCTTGCTTCTCGCCACCTCCGACGAGCCGGTCAGCGGTCACGAGCTCTCCAACCTCGGGATCCCTCGCACCGATGTTCTGGAACTGCTCCATAGCCTCCCGAGCCTGTTCCACTGTCACCTCGACAGTGGCGCCTCCCTAAACTTGGCCCATCGAGCCATCCGGCTTCACCTCCAGCGCACCTTCTTGACCTCCTATGCCCAGAGCTGCCGGCGCCTGGCCAGGAGGGCTCTGCGCAGATTCTCCGAGTCGGAACTCGCGATACTACCGGTGCGCGACGAACTAGACCGCCTCAGCGAAAGCGTCCGTCGGCTTCTACGCTGGTCGATCGACAGCCAGGACCCCCAGCTCTTGGCCGAAGTCTGTCGTCACCCCTTAGTCAATAAGCTGCGGCGCAGGATCTTCTCGGCTCTCGAAGAGCGAGCCCTCTACCATCGCAAGACGCTGCTCCTGGACACTTTTTTGAGCGCGCTTAAGGAGCTCGTCGACGTCGAACGCGAAGGGGAGTTCCGCGAGGAGCTAGCCTGGTCGCTCTCGAGCCGGGCTCTCTCCTATTACCATCTAGGCCACTACCACCGAGCGCTCATCGATATCGAAACGGCCATCGCTCAGTTTCAGATTCTCGTCGACGAACAGAAGCAGGAGAATCTAAGGAACGGTCTAGCCGCCGCCTTCAACCGCCGAAGCGAGATCTTTCGTGCTCTCAAGCTTTGGGAGCGCGCCTTGCCCGACGCCGAGCGCGCGGTGGTAAAC
>CAZDLH010000691.1:0-1702 GCA_964505925.1 uncultured Burkholderiales bacterium | reverse complement strand
AGTTTCCAAGAAGGGCAGCTCTACCGGGTCCAGCTACGGGGCGACAAGGCGGTTTCGGTGGAGCCTGTCTCGTAGGGCTCAGCGCTCGGTCTGCTTGCCGTCGACCGTCGGTGGTGGCGCTGCGGCTCCGCTGAGTTTGGCGTGGAGGAGCTGCGCGAAGTGGAGCTCGCCGAGTTCGATGCGCGGGGCGTAGCGCCCCCGGTCGTAGCCCCGGGATCTGAGGCCGAGCTGCACCGATTCGCAGATCCCCACGTCCTCGAGCTGCACCTGGTGGCTGGCGGCAAGCGAGGCGTCGATGAACTCCTGGTCGCACTCGGGGGCGAAGAAGAAGTCGAACACCGTCAGGCAGCGGTCTGGACCCAGCGGCAAGACTAGATTGATGTCGAGGATCGGGCCGTACCGGTTCAGCATCAGGTTCGGAAACAGATAGGCGTAGACCGCGCCGGAGCCGAGCCGATCGTCTCCCCCCTCGCTTCGGCAGCGCTGGATCGAGAAGTTCTCTTCGATCAGCGTTTCGTAGTTGTCTAAGTCTAAGGACGAGGCCAGATCCGGGTGCAGAAACTCGACGTGGTAGCCGCCGTCGAGGTAGTTGTCCACGAACACCTTCCAGTTGCAGGCGAGCTCGTAGGTGCGGCGCTCGTGGTAGCGCAGCCCGGTCAGGTCCTGGGGGCTGAGGAACCGTTCCAAACCTGGGTAGGTCTGGGCTAGGCTCTTCGATGGGGTGCCGAAGTGGACGAACATCAAGCCGCCCCAAACCTCTAACGGCAGTTCGACGAGGCCGAACTGAGTCACATCGAAGTTCTCTAGTTTGCCCAGGCGGGGGGCGCGCCGCAGACTGCCGTCGAGCCTGTAAGCCCAGCCGTGATAAGGGCAGGTGAGGAGTTCGGCCTCCCCCTTGCCCGATGCCACGCAGGCGGCGTGGTGCCGACAGACGTTGTAAAAGGCCCGCAACGTGCCGCCGTTGTCGCGGGTGACCACAACGGGCTGCTCTAGCATGCGGTAGGCGCAGTAGGTGCCTTCGGTGGGCAGGTCCGCGGCGGGTCCTAGGTAGACCCAGTGATCCCAGAACAGCCGCTCGTACTCCGTCTCTAGGAACCGGGGCTCCAGGTACCATGAGCTCGGCGGAGTCCAGCTACACTCGATCTGCTGGCGGGGATCGAAACCGTCCAAGAGCTGCTGCACGTCGGGGGTTAGAGGTGAGGGCGTTCGCGGCATAGCTCGCCTTTCGTTCTTCGCCTTCGAGCCCCTACTCGCCCGTCGGCTCGGGGAGTCCCCGGGGGCTCCGAGTCGAAAGCGAGGAGCCCGGTGCGCTTACGCGCGGCTGTGAGAGAACCAAAGAGGCGCCCCCGTTTACCGGAAAGGCGCCTCTTTGGGAGCTGCGGGCCTAGCTGGGCTCAGGCTTCGGAGGTTTCGTCTTCCCCGACGCTGGCCTCAGGGGCCTGCTCGGAGTCGTCGGTGTCGTCGAGCGCGGTCTCGGCGGGTTCGCGGGCATCGCTTTCGATGGCGTGGGCAGCCGGCTCGCTAGTCTCGACGACTTCGGCCGTCTGCCCCTTGTTCTTGCAGTGCTCTTCGAGCCAGTCGAAGAAGACCCGCTGCCAGAGGATCGCGTTCTGGGGCTTCAGCACCCAGTGGTTCTCCTCGGGGAAGACCAGCATCCGAGAGGGCACTCCCTGCACTTGAGCTGCGGTGAAGGCTTCGAGGC
>CAZDLH010000690.1:0-1703 GCA_964505925.1 uncultured Burkholderiales bacterium | reverse complement strand
CGGTATCAGGCCTTCGAGGGTCGGCTCCAGATGCTGGTTCACCCGAACCCGGGGGCCGGTGTCCGGGACGTACGGCTCGGGCAGGCTGCCGCCGCGCAGCGAGATGTTGTCCAGGAAGACGGTCCGCGGCTCGGCGCTACCGCCGACCTGGAACTGGCCTATACTCTGGCCAACGGGCTGGAGTACGTGCGCACCGGACTGGCCTCGGGCCTCGGTATCGATGAGTTCGCCGGGCGGCTGTCGTTCTTTTTTGGAATCGGGATGCGCTTCTGGACCGAGGTGGCTAAGCTGCGGGCGGCCCGCTATCTCTGGGCCCAACTCCTGGAGCCGTTCAAGCCTAAGAGCCCGAAGAGCCGGATGCTCCGGACCCACTGTCAGACCTCGGGCTGGTCGCTCACCGAACAAGACCCGATGAACAACGTAGCCCGCACCGCGCTGGAGGCTCTGGCTGCGGTGCTCGGCGGAACCCAATCGCTGCACACGAACGCTCTAGACGAAGCCATCGCGCTGCCCAGCGAGTTCTCGGCGCGGGTGGCTCGGAACACCCAGCTCATCTTGGCCCGGGAGACCGACCTGTGCGCCACCATCGATCCCTTCGGCGGCTCGCACCTGCTCGAGGGGAGGACCCACGAGCTGATCGTCCAGGCGCAGGGGCACCTAGCGGAGGTCGAGGAGGCGGGAGGGATGGCCGAAGCCATCGCCCAGGGGCTCCCCCAGCAGCGGATCGAGGAGGCGGCCACTCGCAAGCAGGCGCGCATCGACTCGAGTCGGGAAGTGATCGTGGGGGTGAACCGGTTCCGCTCACCTTTTCAAGGGCAAGAGATCGAGATCTTGGAGGTGGACAATCGAGCTGTTCGTCGCACCCAGCTCGAGCGGCTGGAGCGCTGGAAGGCCTCCCGGGACCGAGCGGCGGTAGAGGCGGCTCTGACGGCCCTGAGCGAGGGGGCCCAACGGGACGGCAATCTGTTGGAGCTGTGTGTGGAGGCGGCCCGCAAAGGAGCGACTGTGGGAGAGATGTCGGACGCCCTCGAGGCGGTTTTTCAGCGTCACGAGGCTCGCCCGGCGGCCTTGACGGGGGTCTATCTGAGCGAAGCCGGAGCCAACGATGCGGTCACCCGCTGCTTGGAGGGCACCGAGCGATTCGCCCAGCGGGTGGGACGCAGGCCCCGGATACTGGTGGCCAAGATGGGCCAAGATGGGCACGACCGCGGGGCCAAGGTGATCGCGGCAGCTTTTGCGGACTTGGGTTTCGACGTGGACCTCGGGCCTCTGTTCCAGACCCCGGAAGAGGTGGCTCGTCAGGCGGTGGACAACGACGTGCACCTGGTGGGGGTGTCCACCCTGGCCGGGGGCCACAAGACGCTGGTGCCGACTCTGATCGAGACGCTGAAGGCCGAGGGGGCCGAGGATATCAAAGTACTGGCCGGCGGTGTGATCCCGGCGCAAGACTATCGGGAGCTCAAGGAGGCGGGCTGCGTGGCCGTCTTCGGGCCCGGCACCGTCATCCCCGAGGCGGCTCTCGAGCTGCTGGAGGCTCTAGAGTCGGTGCAGCTGTAGCCTCTAGGCCCCTAGGCCCCTAGGGGCCTAGAGGGCCGCCTAGAGGGCCGCCTAGAGGGTGATGGCTCTCGAAGGGGCTCTGTTCGCGGGCGGCGGCTCTACGATTCGGTCTCTTGGGCTACCCCAGGGCCGAGATGGAGTCGGTC
>CAZDLH010000689.1:0-1735 GCA_964505925.1 uncultured Burkholderiales bacterium | reverse complement strand
CGGGGGTGTCCTCGGCCGCGAGCGGCTGAGCGGGCAGGGTGATGGGTGCGGTAGGGGTGTTGGTGGGGGGGAGTAGGAATATTGAAGCCGATTTGTTACAAGGGGTTTAACACTTTGCACATTTTATGGTAACGGCCGGCTGCTACTATAAACGTATGGCCTTTGGACAATTACCCATTCAGTTACCACCCAGCCTCTTTTTCCAGCCTCCGGTCCAGTTCGACCGGGCGCGGGCCGAGCAGCCGCTACCAGCGGTGCCAGAGAGCCCCGAGCGCGGTTCACTGGTGATCGTGGACGACTTCCAGGACACTTCTCTAGAGGCATCGCATGGAAATGTGGCCGCTTTCGCGGCCAGGCAGCACGGGTTTCGCGGTGAGATCTATGCCGAGCGGATCGGGCCGGATAACCGGGTCTCTCATCCCGCCTGGGATTCCTATTCCTCCCTGCAACAGGGGCCGCTGTCTCCGGAGCAGGCTCGGGGGGCGGTGGAGGAGTTCGCTTCGAAGAACCAGAGCACGCTCTTAGGAGATGTGACCGGCGACCTGGACAAGATTCGTGAGCGCGGACTGACGGATTCGGCGGTCAACGTCTCCTACGGGACGCACCCGCAAAATGTAGCCGACAACCTATACAGGACGGTGCGTAGCGCTCCCCGGGGCTCGATGTTCGCTCAGAACGGCCAGGCGCAACGGGCTCGAAACGTGATGAACGCTTACGGGATCGATCAGGCCACGCTGGACAATCCCGACACCTCCGTCTCCGGGCCGGAAAGGCTTCGGCTACAGCAGGCGCTTCTAGACGCAGCGCAGCGAGGAGCCGAGACGCCGGATGTGCTGCAGGCCAAGGAACAGTACGGAGAAGCGGTCCGAGCTCTCGAGGCGAACAATAACTCGGTCGTGGTCAGCGCTGGAAACCAGGGCACGATACTCGATGACTGGGCGCGAGACGCCGGTGGGCTCCGGGTGAACGCCGCCCCCGACTCCAATCACAACGTGTTGGTCAATTCGGATGTGACGACCGTCGGAGCTACCCGTTGGTTCAACAACGGAACGGAGCGGATCGCGGACTACAGCACGCCCGACCCGGAGGTCGATATCCACGCCAGCGGAAGCGTAGGTAACGGCGAAGACCAGAATCGGATGAAGACCTTGGGGACCTCTTTCGCATCGCCGCGGGTAGCCGGAGCGATGGCCGCCCTGCACGGTAACTATCCGGGTATGCCCAGCTCCGCTGTCGAGAACCTTATGAGGAATCGGCTCACCCACGAAGTGGAAGGGCAGCCGACCTTGAGCTTTCAGCTCGCCGAAGAGTATATGCGCCAAGGAACGTTCTAAGCCGAGCAAAGTTTTAGGTCGGGGGTGACCCGAACTCCCCGATGCGCTCTCAAGGATGGTTTCGTCGAGCCACGAAGACAAACCGATGAGAAACGTTAGCAATCACATAGGAACGTTCGTGAGGTGGGTACTGAATGGGATTCTGCTCCTGGGGCTTCTCTGTGGCTGCACGCAGCCGGAGCCGGTCACCTCTATCAAGCCTCTAGACCAAGGCGTGGTGACCGCCGTCAGAGCCAATCTTCAGACGGACCCGGAACTAGCGGCAGCCGGCCTGCAGGTGGAAGCCCACAATCACGAACTCGTGCTGAAAGGGACGATGGGCAGTGAAGAGGCGAAAGAGCGAGCTGAATCGTTGGCCCGAAGAGTGGACCGTGTTCAAGAGGTGGAGAACCAGCTCGAAG
>CAZDLH010000688.1:0-1746 GCA_964505925.1 uncultured Burkholderiales bacterium | reverse complement strand
CCGAACTTCACGCAGGCTCTGCGGCCGGGCTTCGGGGGGCGAACCCGGGAGGCGCGGGGAGGTCGGCCCTGACCCGTTTCGTTGCGATGATGAGACCCGCTCGTAGACGGACCGGCAAGGAGCGCAGCTCCAAGGTCTTCTGGGGGGCTCTCTCGTCTCTTGAGCGTGATGTCATAGCCCAACTCATACGGGGGCTGGGAAACGGCACCTGCACATGCGGTGAGCTCGGCTCTTAGGGGCGGTCGCCTGGCTGGGATCAGGCGTTGAAAGCTCGAGGGCTCACGCGGGATTTGTAGCGGTGCACGGGGAAGCAGGGTGGCATGACCACTATGCCCGAGCTCAGCAGTCCTCTACGATACTTCGGCGATCCTTTAGTCCTGCGCGCTGTCCGCCACTGGTTAATCGAGGCGGTGGTGGGCTGGGAGCTGTGCCCCTTCGCCAAGCGAGAGCTGGTCGGAAACAGTATCCGGTTCGCCACCACCGAGGCCGCAGACGACGAAGGGGTGCTGCTGGCCCTAGCCCGGGAGATGCGCCTGCTGTGGGCCACGCCCGAACTGGAGACTTCGCTCTTGATCTGCAGCCGGGCCTTGCAGAGCTTCGAGAACTACAATCAGTTCTTGGACTTAGCAGACGAACTGCTCGACCAGCTAGACTTAGTAGGGGTGCTCCAGGTGGCGAGCTTTCACCCCCAGTATCGGTTCGAGGGCACCGAGCCTGAAGACTTAGAAAACGCCACCAATCGTGCGCCGTACCCCATCTTTCACCTGCTTCGGGAGGCGAGCGTAGAGCGCGCGGTGGAGAGCTATCCGAAGATCGACGAGATCTCGGCCCGCAACATCGAGCATCTGCGTGCTCTCGGAGCCGACCGGGTCCTGGGGACCCTGCGAGCTAGCGCCGGCAAAGCCGACGAGTTTCTGGTGCGGGACGAGGAGCCCACCGACCACGCTGCCGTGGAGGAGCTGCACCGAGCCGCCTTCGCCGGGCTCGAGCACAGCGACGGCTCGGAGCCGAGCATCCTGAGACGCCTGCGGGCGGACGGAGCGCTGACCCTGAGCGTCGTGGCCGAGCGGGCCGGCGAGGTGGTGGCCCACGCCGCCTTTTCACCGGTCGAGGTGGTCGGCTCGCAAGGGGATGAGGTGGCGGGCTGGTACGGGCTCGGTCCGGTGGCCACCCATCCCGATGAGCAGGGGCACGGGTACGGCACGGCCGTCATCGTGGAGGGCCTAACCCGTTTGCAGGAGGCGGGCGCCCAAGGCTGCGTGGTGCTCGGGGAGCCGAAGTACTACCAACGCTTCGGTTTCCGGCAGGCGCCGGTGCTGGTCTACCAGGACGTGCTGGCGGAGCACTTTCAAGCTCTCCCGTTGAACGGGGACTCCGTCCCAAGCGGGGCGGTGCGGTATCACGAGGCCTTCACTCCCGCGCAGTGAGCACGCCAGCGGCTTAGAGCCGGGCGACGGATGCGGCGAGGCGGCTTCGGCCTTAGAAACTCGAGCCGGGCTGTTTTAGGAACTCCAACTCTTCGGAGGTCGAGGCGCGCCCCAAGATCTGGTTGCGGTGCGGGTAGCGTCCGAAACGCTCGATGATCTCGTAGTGACGCCAGGCGTAGTCAAGATAGGTCCTGATGCTCTGGCGCTCGTCGATCGGGGTCTGGCAGACCATACGGGCGTACCGTTCGATGGACCGATCCTGGACGAGGAGGTCTTCACTGTGCTGTAGTGGCAGATAGAAAAAGGCGCGCTGCACCGG
>CAZDLH010000687.1:0-1751 GCA_964505925.1 uncultured Burkholderiales bacterium | reverse complement strand
CTTCGGAGAGCCACAAGACGGTCTTAGAGAATCCGAACTTGATCTCTCAGCGCGTAGTGGCCAAGGGGCTCGATGAAGGCACGGCCTTCGAGATCCTCTCCATCGACATCATGGACCTCGATGTGGGTCGAAATATCGGTGCAAATCTCCAGATCGACCAAGCCGAAGCCGACAAGCAGATCGCCCAAGCCCGCGCGGAGCAGCGACGAGCTGAGGCGGCCGCTCGGGAAGAAGAGATGAGAGCAAACACCGAAGAGCAGCGGGCTCGACTGGTGGCTGCAGAGGCGCAGGTACCGCTCGGTCTGGCGGCCGCTCTTCGCTCCGGACGCATGAACAGCCCGGCTGGAACCAACTAAGAGATGGATTTTCTTCGAAGGCTAGAGGCGAGTCTACAGGATCTGGCTCAGCAACAGGAGCTGGCTCAGCAGCAGCAGCTAGCCCTCCAACAAGGCGAGTGGCAGAACCCCGGCAGGCCCGCGTCCGGCACATCGCCGGCTTCGGAGCGGAGGCCGGGTTTCCAGAGGTTCTCTTCCCGGGAGCGGGAGGAGAGTCACCTGAAGCGGGTTGCGAAGTCCGAGAGGCCCGTGCGGGCGGACAACAAGCCTGAGCCCCCCCCCCCACCGACTGCACCGGTGAGGACCAGACAAGACGGCCTGAGGCAAGCCGTGCTCTGGAGCGAGGTCCTGGGACCGCCGCGCTCTCTTAAAGAATGGGAGGAGTTTTAAAGCATCGATTGTAGCGCTTCTATAGGGAACACGGCCGAGGCGGTCGCTGAAACTTTTTCTATCTAACTCTCTTCTATATATGAGGGTTTAGTATCTGCTATTTCAGCCAGCGGGAATCGCTTTGGGAGTGAGTGGGAGGGCCTCGAACACGAGAGTCCCCCTAGTTAGGTTTGACGCAGTTGCCTCGTACCGCGATGTCTCTACAGCAGAAGATGCTCCTGTCTATCGGTGGTCTGTTCACCGTCGTTCTCCTGTTTCTAGAGGTCCTAGGATATCTGGGTGCTCGTCAGTTTCTGCTACGAGAGATGGAAAACGAAGGGACTCTTCTGGCGCGCTACCAGGCCGAGCGAGTTCTGGCAACCCTCAACTACGCCGAAACGGTGGGAGGGTCTCTGCTTCAGAACATCTTGAACTCCGACATAGAGAACGAGAAGACCCGGTTCGAGGCGCTGATCTCGCATCTCATGGAGGGGAACCCCATGATCTCGGCCATCGAAGTGCGGGGTCTGTCTAGCGGCGACACCGCTATCCGACGCCGCCAAGGAGATAGCATCGGCCCCTCCGAGCCGTCTTTCCCCGCATCGTCGGTCGCCGACTGGCGAGAGGGGAAGGACCTCTACCCCGGTGTCTGGCGAGTCCCTCTCACCGACTCTGTCATCACACACCTCCATCATATCACTATCGTAGAGGGTCTCATGGTGGTGGTCGAACTGCCCGTGAGGAAGCTGGTGGCGCCACTGGAGAAGCCGGAAGGGGGAAGCTCATACGGCTTCTTGGCTACTCGAAATACCGTCCTCTTCGCCAGCTCTCAGGAGCCCGCCGCCAGCTGGAGCGAGCGCTCCAACTTCAATGCTCAGGTTCTGTTGAGCGAGTTCGATAGTCGCTTCTACCGGGTGACGGAGCCGTTTTACGGGAAGAGCGCCTGGGTGGGCAGCGCCCCGGTACCCCGACAAGATCTGCTGGTGGGTATCGTCAAAATCGAAGACGAGAACTTTCGTCATATCCACGGCTTAGCTTGGGGGAGCG
>CAZDLH010000686.1:0-1759 GCA_964505925.1 uncultured Burkholderiales bacterium | reverse complement strand
CCTCATTCAAGGGGAGACCCCGGTCGTCTTACTTTTCGGAACCGACTGGTGCGCGCCGTGCAAGAGGCTCGAGCGCGTGGCCCTTCAGGAGCTGTCGCCCGTGCTCGACCGGCTGACGGTGGCCAAGGTGAACGTCGAGGATGAACCGGGGATCGCCCGTCGGCTCGAGGTGACCAAGAGCCCTACCCTGTGCCTGCTGGAGGGCGGGGAGGTCGTTCTCAAGCACGAGGGCTTCGTCGACGCCGAGGCGCTCCGGGAGCTCCTGCGCAAGGCCTCGTTCCCCCACTAAGCCACTAAGCCCACTGAGGGGTCGCTGGGCCGCCCGGCGTCGGGTGCCCCTCCTCACCGTAGAACGACCGTAGTGCGATCGTTGGGCTCGGGGCGGCCCAGGGGCGCTAGGTCGTCACCGTCGTCGCGGCCGTCACCTGGACATCGGCGCTGACGCACAGCAGCTTGTCGGTGGCTTTGAGCTTCTCGTCTCCCGGGTTGACCAAGAGTTCGCCGTTCTCTCGCTCGATGGCGATGGGGATGGTCCCGGTCTTGGCGTGAAAGCGGGGTAGCGCCTCTTGGAACGAGACCCCCACTAGAGTCTTGGGTACCTCTGCCGGCACGAAGGTGTGCCCCTCGGTGGGCTTGAGGAGCTCTTGCAGCAGATGAGCCGACGCCGAGTGCAGCGCAGCCTGGGCCAGCAGGTGACCGGATATGCTGCGGGTGACGATCACCTCGTTGACCCCTCCCATACGAAGGTGCGGTTCGTTCATACCGTTGCTGAGTTCAGCGCAGGTGTGGACCGCGGGGTTCAGTTTTTCGATGGTCAGGGCTGCCAGGACGGTGCGGGCGTCGGCGTCTTGGCGGGAACGGGCGTTGCTGACGTCGGAGACGATGACGGCCACCGAGCAGTGATTCACGTTGCATCGCTGCAGCACTTCGGCTCGGGTGAAGTCCTCTTCGATCACCTTTACGCGACTCGGGTACGGTATATCGAGATTCACCCGCTCGGCTTTCTCGGTAATGATGACGATCTCGCGATCCTTCAAGGTGGGGTGGGTCTGAAACTCGGTAAGGATGGTTTCCACTCCGGCGTTGTAGCCGCAGATCAGGATATGGTTTTCTAAGTCTTCGAGCATATATCGGTTAAAGACAGCCCCTTCTTTGAGTTTTTCGATCATGACGACGGATACGGTACCAGTGAGGAGCGCAAAGAGCGTGAGGCCACAGAACTTGATGAACAAGATCACGAGTTTGCCGCCGATCGAGGGCGGGAAATCGTCGACGTACTCTCCGGCCACCAGACTAAACACCGTCATCCAGAACGGCTCGGTTAAGGCGAAGGCGCTGGAGGACGGGTCCTTTTCGAAGTGGGCTAGCCCCAAGGTGCCGAAGACGGTGGCGAAGATCAAAAGCGCCGTCACGATCAGGTACTCGGCCAGTCTCTTGCGGAATAGCCACTGGAAGAGCTGGGTCTGATGAGCCACGAGATTGAGGACTCGAAACAGTCGCAGCAGACGTAAGAGTCGTAGGAATCGGAGAAAACGGAAAGCCCGCAGTACCGGTAGTACGGCGAGAATATCGATGAAGTACTCTTGAAAGAAACGTCGTTTACGCTTACTGGCGAAGTATCGCAGGATAAGCTCGATGATGAAGATGCCAGTAAGGACGTCGCCGGCGATCACCACTTTGTGGTGGTAACTGTAGGAGGTCGGCAGACCGACTTCGATGCCCAGTAAGACGACGGACATCACGATCAAGATGAGAATGG
>CAZDLH010000685.1:0-1766 GCA_964505925.1 uncultured Burkholderiales bacterium | reverse complement strand
GCGATATGGACGACGAGACCCCCCTCATGTCCTGGTTGTAGTTGCCGCGCTTACGGTCGTGCTGGGGGACCGGCCTCGCTGAGCCGAGGCTGAAGTAGCGCGGGCCTAGCCCGAGCCTAGAGCCCGAGTTGGCTTCCTAGCATATCGAAGGGGTCGAAGGCGGGCTCCTCGGTGGGGGACGCCTCCTCTTCTATGTACGCTGCGAACAGTTCGAAAGGGTCGGGGCGCGAGGTCTTTCGTCCGTTGGTGCTGGCGGCTCCCTCGAGGCTCACGGTTTCGTCGAGCAGTGGAGCGGGATCCAGCGGCGACTCCAGGCTCGAGACCCCACCGTACAGTTCATCGAGGGAGAGCCCTACCGGCTCTTTGGGTTCACTCACCTGGACGGGGGGCTTCTCGGGCTCGGGACCTTTCAGCTCCTGGAGCGGCACGAGCGGGCGATCGAAGAGCGCTTCGAGGGCAGCAAAGGAAGACAGGAAGGCCCACTCGGGTACCCGGGCCAGGACGCCTGGAGAGAGTTGGAGGGCTTCGGGCTGTTCCAGCCGACCGCTCAGCGAAGCGATGGGGTCGAAAAGTATCTTGTTGGGGTCCTGATTAGGATCGAGGACCAGATTACCCATCTCGTCTTGCTCAGGCGGCTCGATAAACTCGAGGGCTCGAGCTAGGAGGTAGGCGTGGCAGTCTAGGGTCGAGGGGTTGCGGTAGAGGAATTTTTTTGTTCCTAAGAAGCTATCGAAGCGTCCCGTCTGCAGGTAGTGATGGATGGTCTTGCGGGCGACCTCCTCGCCGACCAGGCCGGGATACCTGCGTTCGGGGTTGGCTTCGTTTCGAGTGCGTTCGGCCTCGAGCCAGTCGGAGTAGAGCGGCTGCCACTGTTTGAACCGAGACTCGATCAGCGGGACCGCCGTCTCGAGAATCTGGTTGCCCGCGCTCAGGGCGTCGCGGATGAGGTCGAGCAGGCAGGTCATCAAGGTGTCGGGACTGTGGTAGTAGACAGCCGTGTTGGTGTCGAGCCCTTTGAGTAGGTGCTGAGTTCTCGCACGAAAACCTGCGATCCCTAGAACGGGACGATCGTAGAGGCGGTAGTAAGGCATCTCTTCGGTCCGACTCACTCCGACTTCGCAGGTGAGGCCACCGAACTCTCGCGCGGCCTGGAATAGGATGGTCGCATAGTAGTGGCTGTGGACCTGTCGTCGATACCCGAAGATGAGGTACTGGCTAGTGGACTCTTCGAGGACCTTCTGGTATCCGGGAAGCTTTTGGCGCATGGCGTTGTCTAGGAGTTGACCAACGCGAACCGAGGTGCGGGTGCTCATATGGACTAGGTACTCGCTCGCTCTGGATATTCCCTACATTTGGAGGGGGTAGACTGTATTGTCTGTAGATACGCCGCGGGGAGATATCGGACCCAGCGGCTGGGGGGCACCCCTCTGGGCCCTTCACTTTGGGCAGCGAGCTCCGCTGCAGTTCCGTGTAGGAAAGCCGCACCGGCGGCGGCTTGTAGCGGGGGGAGTCCGTAAGCCAGGTGCGCTCCGAGCAGCCCGGCTAGGATGTCGCCGGATCCGCCTTGGGCTAGGACCGGGTGGCCCGATCCGTTTACAAAAGCGCGCCCGTCCGGCGCCGCACAGACCGTGGGGGCGCCTTTGAAGCAGATGGTGCAGGTCGTGGTGCGAGCGGCCTCAAGGGCGGTGTCGATGCGGGACTCTTCGAGTTCTCGGACGGAGCGCCCCAGGAGTCGGAGAGCAGCTCCTTCCAGGAGTCCTTGAAGG
>CAZDLH010000684.1:0-1766 GCA_964505925.1 uncultured Burkholderiales bacterium | reverse complement strand
GAGGGTTGGGAAAAGGTTACCGGTCGAGCTCGCTACGTCGACGACCTGGTCCTTCCGGATATGCTCCACGGAGCGACGATACGAAGCGAGATCCCCCGGGGGAGGATCGAGGCGATCCGGTACGGGGGCGACATCCCTTGGGAAGAGTTCGTGATCGTGACCGCTGATGACATTCCGGGCGACAACTCTACCCAGATGTTCGTGGGGGAACAGCCCGTTCTGGCAAAGGATCGGATCAATCACGCGGACGAGCCCGTGGTGCTGATCGCCCATCCCGATAAAGACATGGTCCGAAAGGCCCGCCGTCACGTGACCATCGAATGCTCACCGGACGATCCGGTTCTCGACATCGAGCACTCGCTGCTCAAGGCTCCGGTGATCTGGGGGGAAGATAACACTTTCAAGACCGTTCGGGTCGAAAAGGGCGATCCCGAGAGCGTGGAATCCCAAGCCGACTTCATCGTCGAGGGGATCTACTATACCGGGGCCTCCGAGCAGCTCTATATCGAGAACAACGGTATGATCGGCAAGTACGATCCGGAGGAAGGTGTGACGGTCTGGGGCTCGATGCAGTGTCCGTACTACGTCCACCCCGCTCTGTGCACTATCTTCAACCTGCCGAAGAAGAAGGTGCGGGTCATTCAGGCCGAGACCGGTGGAGGCTTCGGTGGGAAGGAAGACTACCCCACCATCATCGCAGCTCACGCTGCGCTTTTAGCCATGAAGGCCGGCAGACCGGTGAAGATCGTCTACGACCGAGAAGAGGACATGGCCGCGACCACGAAACGGCACCCCTCGCGAACCATCCACCGCACCGGAGTGACCAAAGACGGCCGCATCGTTTTTATGGATATCGACTTCGTTTTAGACGGAGGCGCTTACATGACGCTGAGCCCGGTCGTGCTGTCCCGGGGCTCCATTCACGCTGCAGGGCCTTACGCGTGCGACCACATTCGGATCCTAGGGCGGGCGGTGGCCACCAACACGCCTCCCCACGGAGCTTATCGCGGGTTCGGAAACCCTCAGAGCTTCTTCGCATTGGAGCGACATATCGAAAAGATCGCGAAGGTGGTGGGCTTGAGTTCGGAGGAGTTCCGGCGACGAAACTTTCTTCGAGACGGAGACGAGACCGCTACCGGACAGGTGGTCGCCGACCGGGTGGACATGGGCGAGCTGCTCGACCAGGCCCTAGAAGCGGCCGACTATCACGCTAAGCGGGAGCGCTTCGCCAAAGACAACGCTGAAGGACCGATCAAGAAGGGGATGGGCATCGCCGCCTTCTTTCACGGCTCTGGGTTCACCGGTGGTGGAGAGCAGAAGATGGCTTCCATCGCTGGAGTGGAGGGGACGAAGGACGGTAAGGTTCGCGTGCTGGCCGCTTCCACCGAGATCGGACAGGGGACCAAGACCATCTTCAGCCAGATCGTTGCCGACCAGTTGGGGCTGCCGTACGATATGCTGGAGGTGGCTCAGCCGGACACTCACGATGTTCCGAACAGCGGCCCGACGGTAGCGTCTCGAACCTGTATGGTGGTCGGCAAGCTGATCCAGACAGCGGCTCTAGCTCTCAAGCAGACGCTGGTCCAAGAGGCCGACCTACCGGAGGAGTACACCCCAGAAGAGTTCGCGGATGCGACTCGAAGGCACGTGGCCGAACATGGGGTTCTCCGACGGTACGCCCAGTACGATCAGCCGGCTAACATCCAGTGGTCGGACGAGACCTACAAAGGGGATGCTTACGCTTCCTACGGCTGGGCCATCTATGT
>CAZDLH010000683.1:0-1769 GCA_964505925.1 uncultured Burkholderiales bacterium | reverse complement strand
GGCCCCCATATAGATGACGCAAGGCAGACCGAACCTGGCGCAGACCGTGGCCGTCGCCACGCCGTGCTGACCGGCTCCGGTCTCGGCGATGATACGCCTCTTTCCTAAGCGCAGAGCCAACATGACTTGACCCAAACAGTTGTTGAGCTTGTGGGAGCCCGTGTGGTTGAGGTCCTCACGCTTGAGCCAGATCCTTGGACCGCCCCAAGCGCTCTCCAGCCTACGGGCTCGGGTCAAAGGCGTCGGGCGTCCGGAGAACTCTCGAAACTCCGCGTCGAGGTCCCGAAGAAAGAGCGGGTCTCGCCGCACGCTGCGGTACTGCGACTCCAACTCTTCCAGGGCCGTGAAGAGCGTCTCCGGGACGTACCTGCCGCCAAATTCCCCAAAGCGACCCAGGCGGTCGGGCCATTCGATCAGAGTTTCCATGCTAGACCTCTTGTAGATTATGTTCGGGAGCCGCGCTTCGAGCGAACTGGAAAAAACTGTGCACGAGCTGGGCATCCTTTAGTCCGGGGCTCACCTCGAGGCCGCTGCTGACATCTAACCCTACCAGCCCCACTCGCAGGGCGAGCTCGGCTGCCTGCGCTACGTTGCCGGGATTCAAGCCGCCGGCTAGAAAACAGTCATCGAATCGGTCGGACTCTTCTAAAAGGCCCCAGTCGAAAACCTCTCCCGTCCCCCCGACACGGCCCGGCAGATAGGTGTCGAAGAGAAGTCCCCCTACCTTACCGCGGAAACGCTGGGCTCGCTCGAGGCTCGCGCTATCGTGAACCCGTATCGCTTTGATGGCTCGCCGACCGAACCGAGCGCAAAAATCCGGCTCCTCCCGACCGTGGAGCTGAATGCGATCCACGATCCTAAGAGCGCGGTGGGCCTCTTCCTCGGAAGGGTCCACCAAGACCGCCACCGTCTGCACTTGAGCGGGCACTCCGGCCGCCAATTGGCCTAACCGCTCGTACGAGATCTGTCGGGAACTCTTCGCCAGTACGAAGCCGACCAAGTCTGCACCCGCTCGAACCGCCTCCGACACATCGGCCGGACGGGTCAAGCCGCAGATCTTGATCTTAAGCCCGGTCATCGCGGATTTCGGCGGCTTTGAGCTGTTCGGCGAGTTCGATCATATCCCGACCTGCGACCGTCGTCATGTAGCCCCTTAGCTTATTCATTCCGACCAGAGCGTCGTACAGAGCTAGTACGCCCAGACCGAATGCTAGCACCAGAATCGAAGTCCAGTAGTAGAACAGCCTCATCGCCTGTTCCGGCGACACCGCACCGGATTCCGGAAGCCTACCGAAGAAGATGAGGACAGCCAGGGTCAGCAGCAGTGCTGAGCCCACCGTTCGACGGAGGAGTCGCGCGGTGTCGGGCGGTCCTAGACTCTCGAAGCCCGGTCTTGCAAAGCTATGTTTATAGAAACGCCATTCGTAAAGGACGAGTGATCCTGCCCCCGCAGCGAGAGCCACGGAGAGAGCTTTCATAACGGTTAGAGCATCCACCATTCAACGGTAGCCGTTCGCTTGTCCCCTGTCAAACAGATCCGCGAACGGCCGCAAGGGGTCAGCCGGCGACGGGCTTAACCCGAAAAACCTTAATCGGGTCCCGTCGACCTCGAACGAAAAGCGAGCGGAGGTGCTCTGCTGCCAAGTCGTCGGCCAAGCAGTCTTCGCTGACTAGAGTGTCGTCGGGAAGCTTTCGAGAGAGGCGCTCGAGACGGGCCGCCCCGTGCATAAGCTCCTGCTTGGCTACCTCTTCCCAGGAATCTCCGGCCT
>CAZDLH010000682.1:0-1771 GCA_964505925.1 uncultured Burkholderiales bacterium | reverse complement strand
CCCCGAGATCGACGACCTCATAGCCGTTGCAAGCGAGCACCACCGAGACGATATTCTTGCCGATATCGTGAACATCGCCCTTGACGGTCGCCAAGAGGATCTTCCCCTGGGACCTGGTGGGACGCGCCGCTTTCTCCGCATCCATATAAGGGGTGAGGTAGGCCACCGCCTTCTTCATTACGCGCGCGCTCTTCACCACTTGCGGGAGAAACATCTTCCCTGCTCCGAACCGCACGCCCACCACGCCCATACCGTCCATCAAAGGGCCCTCGATCACGTCGAGCGCTCTCCGATTCAGCATCTGGTACGCCTCTTCGGTATCCTCATCGATAAAGTCCACGATCCCGTTGATAAGGGCGTGCTTCAAGCGCTCCTGCACCGTACCGGAGCGCCAGAGATCGTCTGAAGGCCCCTCCTTACGAGCGGCACCGCTCAGCTCCCCCTTCAGGCGGTCGGCGAGCTCCAAGAGGCGCTCGGTGGCGTCCTCCCTTCGAGCGAGCAGCACGTCCTCCACGGCCTCACGAAGCTCCGGCTGGACCTCCTCGTAACTGCCGAGCATCCCGGCGTTAACGATAGCCATATCTAGACCGTTGCGGACCGCGTGATAGAGAAAGACCGCGTGCATCGCCTCTCTCACCGGTTTGTTCCCCCGAAAGCTGAAGCTCAGGTTCGAGATGCCGCCGGAGAGTAGAACCCCCGGACAGGCCTCCTTGATCAGCGGGAGGGCCTCCAAAAACGAAAGGGCGTACCGATCGTGTTCGGACATGCCCGTGGCGACGGTCAGCACGTTCGGATCGAAGATGATCTCCTGGGGGTGGAACCCCACCTCCTCGAGCAAGAGCCGGTAAGCTCTACTACAGATCTCCACGCGACGCTCGGTGGTATCGGCTTGGCCCTGCTCGTCGAAAGCCATCACGACAATGGCGGCCCCGAACTTCTTCGCCAGGCGGGCTCGGGAGAGAAACTCCGCCTCTCCATCCTTGAGCGACAGGCTGTTGAGCACCGGTCTGCCTTGCAGACACTCCAACCCAGCAACGAGAACCTCCCAGCGAGACGAATCGATCATGACAGGGAGCTTCGAGATATCCGGCTCCGCCGCCACCAACTGCAGGAACTCCCTCATCAGGCCCTCGGAATCCAAGAGCCCTTCATCCATGTTCACGTCGAGCAGATTCGCGCCGCTTTCGACCTGCTGCCTAGCCACCGCGAGCGCCCCTTCGAGGTCCCCTTCCCGAACGAAGCGAGCGAACTTCGGTGATCCCGTAACGTTGGTCCTCTCCCCTACCATGATGAGGCCGGTGTCACGAGTTTGGCGAAAAGGCTCCAGTCCGCTCACTACGAAACTAGACTGCCGATCCGAGGGTCTCCTGGGCGGCAGGTCGACCACGGCCTCCCGAATCGCCCGCACGTGCTCGGGCCCGGTACCGCAGCATCCCCCCACCGCATTGACCCAGCCCCGTTCAGCGAACTTCCGTAGGGATTTCGCCATCTGCTCGGGCGTCTCGTCGTAGCCGCCCAGTGCGTTCGGCAGCCCGGCATTCGGATAGCACGAAGTTAAGCAATCGGCTAGCCGTGACAGCTCCTCGACGTAGGGCGCCATCTCTTCCGCACCCAAGGCGCAGTTGATACCGACGGAAAACGGCTGCGAGTGAAAGACCGAATACCAGAACGCCTCTACCGTCTGCCCGGAGAGGGTCCGCCCACTCCGGTCGGTGATGGTGACAGATATCATGTGCGGGAGGCGAACCCCCCTGCGCTCGAAGACATCCTC
>CAZDLH010000681.1:0-1780 GCA_964505925.1 uncultured Burkholderiales bacterium | reverse complement strand
TGCACCGCTAGCCAAGGCGGAATCAAAAGCGGCCCCATCTGCCGATGAGATGCTGACCATCTGCCGGCGATAGGGGCTGCCATCCACACCCTTTGTAGTATTGGCGTTCGCGATATTCCCGGAGATAATATCCATACGCTTCTGCTCAGCTTTCATCCCGCTGGCAGCGATATCGAAGGTGTTAAAAAACTTCATGTTACCGTGGCCTTACCTTTCCCTATCGTCCGCTGTTATCGATGATCCATTTAAGAGAGCCGTAGATCCCCGAAATCTTTGAGGCGTAGGCGTTGTAGAGAATCTGGTTCTTGGCCAGGCTCGCCATCTCTGTGTTCACATCGATAGCCCCGTCCACGTTCTCGACCTTCGGCTTCAACGAGGCCTTGGTCCAGCCCCCCGCCTCCTCCAACTGGAGGTGTTGTGGCAACTTACTCTCGAACCGAAAGGAGCCCTTCTTACCTTGGGCGCTGTCGTTATCTACGGCCTCCCTAAGGAAACCGTCGAACTTAACAGACTTCGCCTGATAATCCTGGTTGTTAACGTTAGCTAGGTTATTCGAGATGACCTGGCCTCGCAGCGCTGAAGCGTCCAGAGCCTTCTCAAAAAATGTTGTGTCGGCCAGCTGAAATGGCTTTGCCACTATCGTTCCTCCTGCTCGGTTGGTTCGAGGTCTCACGGCCCCGACTACTCATCACTTCCTAATACTAGGAAAGTCATGTTGCTGTTTCATTGAACCGTTGTTAACAGAATATTAACACCGAACTCGCAGCCGCTCAACATGCCATCCGTACGGCTTTCTCCGGTCTCGCTCGACCGTACCGGAGACTCCGGCGGGAAACATCCCTGTGTACGCGGAAGAGGCCGTCAGATTCGTAGACGCTGGTCTCCGCTCAGGAAACGGAACCGAGATCCAGCGCAACTCGAGGAGGCTACGGTGGCGACTGGACCTACCGGACCCATAAATCCAGGAGTTCACGCTCCCTTCAGTACCGAATGGCTGAAGGCCAAGAAAAAAGAGCTCAAACGGGCCGGGCTCGCCGATGCCACCGAACAGGCGTCGGACGTCTATACCCCGAGCCAGCATGCTCAGAAAATGGCCTTAGGCAAAGACGAGAAGATGCTCAGCGCGATGCGCAAGCATCTCGCTGAGCTAGATCCCAACTCAGAATCGTTCCTCGAAGAGGCCACCGAGAAACTGATCGACTCGGTGATCGACCAAGAGTATGGGGATGAGTTCAAAAAGAAGCCCGGCTACCCCCTATTACAAGACAAGATCACGACGATGGTTCTCGAAAACCCAGCTTCCCGCGACGCCCTCACAGACTTTTTCGAGCTCCTGCTCCTCCTCGACCGAAATGAGGAGCCCGAGGAGCTTCGAGAGGAGCCCTCCGAGGAAGAGGCGGAAGGCGAAGCCGAAAGCTACGAGGACGAAGACGTCGAGGAAGATGAGGAAACAGTTTGACACAGCAGCAGGCCCAACAGATCATCGAGGGGCTCGAATATCCCGAATCCAACTTCACCTTTGGTGAACTCCGCCTTTTGGGCGGAGTGGAAGTGAACGACTCCCTCATCAAAGTACGCCTAGACCTACCATCCCCTGCCATCGATCGCAAAGAGGAGTTCGAGGAGCTCATCGCCTCGGCTCTGGGACGCCCCGTAGAGCTGACCCTCGAAGCATCCCAGGTTGCGACCCCCCGCGGCTTGGGCTCCGACACCTTGAGCAACGTTAAGAACATCATCGCCGTCGCCTCCGGCAAGGGGGGGGTCGGCAAGTCGACGGTCG
>CAZDLH010000680.1:0-1780 GCA_964505925.1 uncultured Burkholderiales bacterium | reverse complement strand
CCTCCCCGGAGGATCTGGCTCTCACGCAGAGGCTCGATCGCGCCGCTCGGCTACTCGGGATCTCGCTGCTGGATCATCTCATCATCTGTGGATACGACTGGCTCTCGCTGCGCGAGCATCAGTATGAAGGGGAGACGCCTCTGGAGATGTTCGCGGCTTGAGCTGACCGCCGTCGGGATCGTTTGGGCAGGATTTCCGAGGCTGGAGGAGGAGTCTTCGGGTCCGTTCAGCTAACTTAGGCAGCCATGATCATCGCCGTCGACGCTATGGGTGGGGACAACGCTCCCGAAGAGATCGTGAAGGGGGCTCTCAAGGCTCAACGAGCGGTCCGGGGTAAGATACTGCTCGTCGGCGATAAGACTCGGATCGAACGCCTACTTCCGCCAAAGTTCGCTCGCCGCCAGATCGAGGTCGTGCACTGCACGGACCACATTCGGATGGATGAGTCTCCAGGGCCGGGGCTCCGGAAACGGGGGGACGCCTCGCTGGTGGTGGCGGCCCGCCTCGTTCAAAACGGGGAGGCCCAGGCTCTGGTCTCGGCCGGCAACACCGGGGCGCTGTACCAGGTGTCCCTTTTTCAGGTGGGTCGCCTCAAGGGGATCCGCCGCCCTGCTCTAGCCGCCATGCTTCCCACTGAGGGCTCGTCTGCCCTAGCTCTAGATCTAGGGGCGAACGCCGAATGCAAGCCGGAGTATTTCCTGCAGTTCGCCCAGATGGGGAACGCCTACGCCAACGGAGTTCTCCAGATCGAGCGCCCGAGGATCGGTCTTTTGAACATCGGAACGGAGCTGGGCAAAGGGAACAGCTTGGTCACTAAGGCGTACCATCTGCTCGAGCACGGCGGGTTGAACTTTGTGGGGAGCGTGGAGCCCACGGGCTTTTTCCAGGGAGAGGCCGACGTGGTGGTCTGCGACGGCTTCGTGGGGAACATGATGCTCAAGACGGCCGAAGCGGTCTCCGAGTTCATTCTCAAGCGCATGAAGCAGGCGGTCACTTCGAACACCCGCGGTAAGATAGGGGGGCACCTCTTGCGCCCCTCCTTGCGCAACCTCAAGCAGGATATCTCTCACACCGACAGGGGCGGGGCGATCCTCTTGGGACTGAACGGGATCGTGATCAAGTGTCACGGTAGGGCCGATGCCGAGACTGTGACCAACGGTATCAAAGGAGCGGTCCAGGCTTTAGATGGAAAGGTGCTCGAGAGGATAGCTACGCTACTGAGCCCCAACGAGGTCGAGGTTTGACCCTTTCGCCAGCTGGGCGAACGCTTCTCGAGCGGCTTAGGGACGCTCTGCGCGACGAGTATCGCACCGGCTGCCGCAACCGTCGCCACCTGCCAGAGCTGATGGAGGTTTGGCGTCGAGGATTGGCTCGACTTCGGGACCCTGCAGAGGCCGAGCGCCTGCGGATGCTCGGTCGACCCCTAGAAGGGGAGGGCTACCTGGACCTTCAGCTGCCGGCTCGACGCCAGCTGCTCACCGAGGTCGGTCTGGCCATCGGTCGCCTCCTCGAAGACCTTCCGAGCCCCGCGCCGAGCTCGCGACCGAGCGACTTTTTTGAAGGCCCGGGCTACACCGGTGAACCCGACCTATCGCTCCAGTATCTCAAAGGGGTGGGGCCGCGGCTAGCGGACCTCTTGGCCCGCTTGAACCTGCAGACGGTGGCCGACCTAGTGGATCTCTTCCCGAGAAGATGGGAAGACCGGACCCGGGTGGTCCACGCGGCCCAGGCGCCGGAAGCAGAGATGGTGGTGGCCGAAGGGGTGCTAGGGGGACACGAA
>CAZDLH010000679.1:0-1781 GCA_964505925.1 uncultured Burkholderiales bacterium | reverse complement strand
GTTCAACGAGACCTCTTGGGTCGCCGGCAGCTTGACCGCTTTGAAGCTCTTTACCGAAGAGGCTAAGGTCTTCACGTGTTCGATATCGGGCCCCGAGTAGGTCGAAGGGTCATCGAGCATATAGGTGAGTGGAGCGGAGTAGAAGCGCGAATAGGGGAAGGAGCCGATCTCATCTGAGTCTGGCGGCGCCAAGGATATACGGAGAAGTCTCCCGTGGGGGATCTCGGTGGTCGCGTAGTACAGGTAGTAGCGGTTCCAGTTAGGGCAAGCCTCTAAAGCATCGTAGGCGTCGGGGGCTCCCCAATCGCTTCGGGAGACGAAGCTGACCCCATCGCGGCGATCGGCGCCGAGCGCTCGCTCTTCTGTGGCCAACGAAAAATAGTCGGACGTCAGCAGCTCTGTCTCCAGGAAAAGTGCGAACCGCCGCGCTTCGGTGCTCACATCGGTTCGGGCTACCGCCAACGAAAAAGTGCGGAATCCCCAGGCCATAGTAACGAAAACCACCGCCAGAAAAAAGCTGAACACCATACTCGTGACCAGCGCTTCCGTGAGCGTAAAACCGAAGGGGCGCCGCGAGCGCGCGAAGAGCGACCTCATCTTCTCCCTACCTGAATCAGCCGCTCTTGGACTAGACTTCGACGCCCACCCCCTTCAGCTCTACCGGCGTCGGGATCGTCCACCATCCACCAGACCTCCACCTTGACATGGTAGAGGGTGGTCGAAAAGACTCCTGCCCTGGTTTCGTGAGTTGTGTGATGAACGAAAGTGTGAGGCTCGCCGACTTTGGTCCAGGTCAGTCGGTACTGGTACTGCATCGGGATGTCGAGTTCGTGAGTGCGCATCTCTCGGACCCCGGTCTTCTCCCCCCCATCGGGATGAGGGGGGCCGTCGTTTCGGGCGGAATCCAAGAGGTAGTTGGCCACAAAAGTGGCGGCCGTGGAGTCGCTAGATTTCGTACTGGCCACCAGTAGACTCCCCAGCAAGCCTAGTACAGAGATAATGATCAAGGAGAGCATGATGCAGGCCAAGACCGTCTCGATCAGAGTCAGGCCCCTAGCTTTTCGGCCCGGCTTAGGAAGGGAGACTATGACATCCTTACTGTGCATCTAAAGCTTCAGTATAGCAGAATTGATTCTGTTCAGAGACTCTCTCAAAAAGGCCTTTCGAAGATTTTGCAACAAGGGATCACATGGCTCTTAAAGAACCGCCCCACGATGTTCGACCCACGCACTAAGCTCATGTCCGGATCCCGCCTACGCAGGATCTTAGCGTCTTTTTTTCTCCTGCTGTGGGCCCTGCCTGCCTCCGCACAGGAACTTTCGGGGGTCTGGCTCTCCCCCGACTGGCTCTTCCCCGGTGAGCGCCGTTACGGTGAGGAGGAGGTCCGGCGAGGGGCCGCAGAAGCTCTGCAGAGCCTCTCCCAGAACGGGATCGACACCGTATTTCTAGAGACCTTCCTTCGGGGCTACGCCATCTGCCCTTCCCTCGAATCGAGCCCGGACGGCCTATCCTATTCGTTGCGCCCCTACGGAACAGCGCTCGACGCTCACCCCGTCTATCGCCACCTGGACTGGCCCTACCGCCAAGAGTTCGGCGTGGTGCACGACCCACTCCAGATCTTTATAGAAGAAGGGCTCAAGGTCGGCGTGGAGGTGCACGCCTGGGTCCATCTGTTTTACTGGAGAATGGACAACAGCGACGTAATGCTGAGTTGGCACGATGGACCCACCGTGTGGGGGGGTATCATGGCCGGCTACCTCCATGAGCAAGCCGAACGCTTC
>CAZDLH010000678.1:0-1785 GCA_964505925.1 uncultured Burkholderiales bacterium | reverse complement strand
GTAGGCCTGGGCGACCCGAGAGACATCTTCGGGGCCGACCTGCGCTAGGCGCTGCTTGTGCAGAAAGAAGAGGCGCCAGTCTCCCATCGCGGCCCATTCTGAAAGCTGTAGGGCTAGGCTTCGGCTATCTCTTTGAGTCGATTCCATAGATTTTAGGAGGTTTTGTCGGGCGCGCTCCACCTCTTCGTCCGTGGGGGGCTCTTCCGTGAAGCCTTGGGCTGTGGCTAAGAGTACCGACTCGATCTTCTCTAGGTCTGCACCCTGACGGGCGGCCGCCTGAAGATAGAGCAGTCCGGGGTCGTGAAGCTGATAGCTACCCCCTCCTACCGCAGTCGCAAGACGGGTGCGCACGAGAGCCTTATAGAGACGGCCGGATGGGGAGTCTCCGAGTATCTGCCCGAGGACATCCAGCGCTGCAAAGTCGGGGTGGGAGCCGGCCGGGATGTGGTAGGCTACGGCCACCAGAGGGTTCTCACCCACCCGCTCTAGCTCTACCCGCCGCTCGCCGTCTTGGGTCGGCTCGATAGTGTAGGTTCCGGGGAGTTCCCTCTGCGGTTTAGGGATCCGTCCGAAGGTTTCGGCGATCTCTTTGAGGGCGTCCTCCGGCTGGAAGCGACCGGCGACGATCAAGATCGCGTTGTCCGGTTGATAGTATTTTCGATAGAAAGCTTGGAGCCTTTCGATCGGAACCTGTTCGATGTCCGACCGGGCACCGATGGTGGAGTTTCCGTAGTTATGCCAGAGGTAGGCAGTAGAGAAGATCCGTTCGTTCAGAACCCGGGACGGGCTGTTCTCTCCCTGCTCAAACTCGTTTCGCACCACCGTCATCTCCGAGTTTAGGTCCTCTTTAGAGATGAAGGAGTTCACCATTCTGTCGGCCTCCAACGAGAGCGCCCAGCTCAGATTCTCGTCGGTGGCAGGGAAGGTTTCGTAGTAGTTGGTCCGGTCGAGCCAGGTGGTCCCGTTGGCTGCCGCTCCGTGCTCGGACAGCTCTTGGGTGATGTCCGGGTGGTTCTTCGACCCTTTGAAAAGGAGGTGTTCGAGCAGGTGGGCCATCCCCGTTTCGCCGTACCCCTCGTGTCGAGAGCCGACCAGATAGGTTACGTTCACCGTGGTCTTCGCGGTGGAACTATCCGGAAAGAGGAGGACTCTGAGGCCGTTGTCCAGCTCATACTCGGTGATCCCGGCGAGACCGTGTCTCTCGGTGACCCCTTCCGGTAGGGCGAATGAGGGAGCGCACACTAAAAGTAGCGCTAGCAGTATCTTTAGAGGGAGTACGCAAGTTCGATGGAGCATCATAGGGCGTGGTTCCCCACCGTTTCTCAGGGCTCCTTGCAAGAGCCCGATCCAGCGGTACTAGAGATCGGTGCTCTCCCCGGGATCAGATCTTCCCCAACGCCCGGATCGGAATGTTTACAGGCCGTTCGGGGGGACTGGCGACCCGACATGAAAAGATGGAGCTCTAGAGAGATTTCGGGAACTTTTCCGAAGGGGAAGGACTTTGATACAATAGGTGAAAATATGTTCACCTATCAGCAGATCAGTTCGGCAGACCTCGTTGCCGTAAGGAGATACAGTTATGGATAAGAAAAAAGCTTTAGAAGCTGCACTTTCTCAGATTGAGCGACAGTTTGGTAAAGGCTCGATCATGAAGCTCGGGGAGGCTGGTGCTCGCTATGAGGTGCCGGTCATTCCGAGCGGTTCGATAGCTATCGATATCGCCCTCGGGATCGGAGGGTTCCCGAGGGGGCGAGTCGTGGAGGTCTACGGGCCGGAGTCCTCCGG
>CAZDLH010000677.1:0-1793 GCA_964505925.1 uncultured Burkholderiales bacterium | reverse complement strand
CAGAGATGCTGGTCTCGTTGGACGGCGAGCGGGCGGTCGTCTGCCCCATCGCCGGCACCCGGAAGCGGACCGGCGATCCCGAACTCGACCGACGCGCCAAAGAGGAGCTCCTCAGCGATGAGAAGGAGCTCGCCGAGCACCTGATGCTGGTGGACCTCGGGCGAAACGACCTCGGTCGCGTCTGCCGGTACGGCTCGGTGACCGTACCGCGGTACGGCGAAGTGGAGATGTACTCCCACGTCATGCACATCGTCTCGAAGGTAGAGGGGCGCCTCGCTCCGGAGAAGACTCCGTTCGATCTGCTCCGAGCCTCCTTCCCCGCCGGTACGGTATCCGGCGCCCCTAAGATCCGAGCCCTGCAGCTGCTCGACGAACTCGAGGACGAACCGCGAGATTTTTACGCTGGGGCGGTGGGCTACTTCGGTAGTTGGGGGACCCTCGACACCTGTATAGCCATCCGCACCATGCTACTCAAGGACGGCTGGGTCACTTTCCAGGCCGGGGCCGGTATCGTGGCCGACTCTCAGCCCGAAGCGGAGTGGGAAGAGACTCTGATCAAACTTGAAGGACTCAGGCAGGCCGTAGATATGGCCGAAGAGCTCTTCGGAGGAGCGGACGAGCGATGATAAAGATCCTGGTTCTGGATAACTACGACTCCTTTACCTACAACCTGGTCCAGACGATAGCGACCCAGGTGGGCCCCCGAGCTCAGATCGATGTGGTCCGCAACGACAGGACGACCCTGGCGGAGATCGCAGCCGAGAATCCGGCTTTAATCATCGTCTCGCCAGGACCCGGGCGGCCGGAAGAGGCGGGGATCTCGATGGAGCTGATGGGAGCGCGCGAGTTAGCGATACCGCGCTTGGGCGTCTGCTTAGGGCACCAGGCCCTGGCCTGCGCCTTCGGCGCCCGAGTGGTGGCCGCACCTCGCCTACTCCACGGCAAAGTCTCCAGCATCTACCACGACGCAAAAGGCCTCTTCCAGGGCCTGAGCAACCCGTTCCAAGCCACCCGCTATCACAGTCTGATAGTGGAGGAGTCGAGCCTCCCACCGGAGCTCGAGATCACGGCTTGGACCTCCCACGGCGAGATCATGGGGCTGCGCCACCGCACCCTCCCACTCTCCGGGGTCCAGTTCCACCCGGAATCGTTGGAGACTCCAGAGGGGGCGCGACTGCTGCGCAACTTCGTGGAGCGCAGTCCCATCGCGCTCGGCTAGACCCCTCCCCATCCCTCCCTTGAGAGGTGGCGAAAGCCGCCGGGGATACCCCGCGGCTTTCGCTCCCGAGCAAAGAGCCCTGAACGGCTTGGTTAAGCCGTTTAGGGCTCCTTGGATCAGCTCAAAAAGAAGTTGCAAAATAGGGTTGACACCGTTTTCACACTTGCTATAATGGGGTCCTCCGAGCGGGCGGATAGCTCAACTGGCAGAGCACTTGCGTCACATGCAAGGGGTTGGAGGTTCGAGTCCTCTTCCGCCCACCAAGCCGACGGAGACATAAAAAGTTGTGGGGGCGTGGCCTAGCGGTTCAGGGCGCCTGCCTGTCACGCAGGAGATCGCGGGTTCAAATCCCGTCGCTCCCGCCACCGGCCCGGGGAAACCCGGGCCGCCCTTTAGGGGGATGCCGAAATAGCTCAGTCGGTAGAGCAAGCGACTGAAAATCGCTGTGTCGGCGGTTCGATTCCGTCTTTCGGCACCAGAAAACCCTTATAACAGCGAGTCTTTTTTGTTTAGCGGACAATAGCTTGCAAGAGCTAGCGTAAGGAATTGAACCGCCGACACTTCAAAGGATTGG
>CAZDLH010000676.1:0-1799 GCA_964505925.1 uncultured Burkholderiales bacterium | reverse complement strand
TGTGCTGATCCCCGGGAGCTATCCGAAAGAGTTTCCCGCGGGAACCTTCGGCACCCCGTGCGCTCTTTTGATCGGCTACCGCAAGGAGTCTACCGATCGCAAAACTTCGCTCAACAGCGTCCTTCGAGAGTTCGCACTGAGTGTCTAGGGGGTCCGAGACTCAAGGGCTGCTCGCTCGCCTGGTAGCCCACCTGACCTGGCTGGTGGACTACCCAAGCGTGACCGGGCAAGAAAAAGAGCTCGCCGACCGGCTCCAAGCGAGGCTCGAGGCGCTGCCTGGGCGCAGGACGCTGCGGTGGCGCCACTGCCTCGCCTCGTGGCCCGCTGAGCGTGCGCCGGAGCTCCTCTTGGTCGGGCATCTCGATACCGTACCTCCGGATTCGAAACAGACTCGCCGGCGGCAGGACGGCCGCTTGTACGGCTGCGGTGCGAGCGACATGAAGGCTGGATTGGCCTTGATGCTCGAAGCGCTCGAGACCGAAGCCGATCGGGACATCGGGTTTTTGTTCTACGACCGCGAAGAGGGGCCCATCGCCGAAAACGGACTAGCGAGTCTTCTAGACCGGCTACCTTTCCGAGGGACGCCCGCCCTGGTTTTGGAGCCGACCAACAACGAGATCCAGGTGGGCTGCGTGGGGACTATGCAGCTCGAGCTTCGCTTTCCCGGCCTCAGGGCCCACGCGGCCCGCCCGTGGCAGGGCCGAAACGCGCTGTACGGCGCGCTCCCGCTCTTGAATCATCTGGCGCGACGCGAACCCGATGAGGTCGAGGTGAGCGGGCTGGTTTTCCGCCAGGTCATAACGCCGACGGTGCTTCGGACGCCGGAGATAAAGAATGCGGTTCCGGGCGAACTGTTCCTGAACCTCAACATCCGCTTTGCTCCGGGGGTGGAGCATACGGTACTCCTGGCGGAGGTGGCCGAGCTGCTCCCCCCCGGGTGCGACCAGCACCTCGCCGATCTGGCCCCCGCTGGAGCCGTCTGCCACACGCACGAACTGTGGCGAGGCTGGATCGCTCGGCGAGATCTGCTGGTCACCCCGAAGCAGGCTTGGACCGATGTGGCACAGCTCACGGCCCGGGGGTTCCCGGCGGTGAACTTCGGGCCTGGAGAGCCCGCTCAGGCTCACCAGCCCGATGAATGGTGCCTGGAAGAGCAGCTACTCGATGGCTATCTGCACCTCCAGGACCTGTTCTTAGAGCTATAGATGAGGCTTTAGGAGCGAGCTTCTGCGGGCGCCTTGTCAGCGAAGAGCTTGGCGTCCAGAGAGTACTTACCAGGACCTCCGACCAGGAGCGTGGCGAAGATCCCGAGGTAGATGAGGGAGAGCTCTTTCTCGCTGAACGGGTCCTGGGCGTGGTGGATAAAGAAAGCTACCGCCATAGTGATCAGACGCGACGCTGCGGCGAAGGGAGTGAAGAGTCCGAGGAGCAGAAGCAAGGAGCAGCCCACCTCCGCACCGATGGCGAGGACCAGGCTGATCTGGGAGCCGAGCCCCAGAGGGTCTGGGAATACGGGTGCGAGATCCCCGAAATTGAGCAGTTTTCCTAGTCCGTGGGTCAGCATCCCCACTCCGGCGACCAGTCGCAGAATGAGTAGTGCCGCGTCGGATAGATTCCAATAGATACGGGACATGAGAGCCTCCTTTTATCGATGAAGACCCGTCGACGGTGCCGTCGACGGTGCCGTCGACGGGCCGATGTAGAGGCTATCGGGCGCTTGGAACCTAGGTCCGAACGCCTGGGTTTAGCCAGTCGTTAAGATTGGCTCTGGCCTCTTCTTTAGACCAACCGTATTTCTC
>CAZDLH010000675.1:0-1805 GCA_964505925.1 uncultured Burkholderiales bacterium | reverse complement strand
TCGAATCCGACGGCCTCACCGACCGTGCGCAGTGCGATGGCCGCCAAACGGTGCGCCTTTTCTGTCGTGGGTCCGTACAGCTCTTTTCTAGTGTAGGTGCGCAGGACTAGGCAGCGAAGCTCGTCGAGCTCCATACGATTGTAGTAGGTCTGACCGGTGGCCATCAGATACTGGGTGGCTCGATCGTTAAGAAAAAGCTGGGGGGATTGAGGGTGGTTGGCCGAGACCCCGGCCCGATCAGCGATGGCTCGGGAGACTTCCAGCATCGTGGGCCAGTTCTCTGCGGACACTAGGTAGCGATAGACGTTCTGTCCGGAGAGCTGCTCGACTTGTAGATGGTGTTCGTCGAGACCGCGGATCAGATCCGGTTCGGCCAGCCATAGGAACGGTCGAAACAGGTCGGTCTCGGTATAGAGTCGACCGCCTTCCCGCCGGTAGATGGTCATCGGCTCACCGCCGGGAACAGAGCCGGGAGCGGCTTGAGCGCAGACGAGTCCCGAGTGTCGCTGGGCACCGAAGAGAGCGGGTTTCTCGTGCACATTGAGGGTATCGTCGAGTCGGGTCTGCATCTGATAGGCTTCGCATTGCGGTCAAGGAGTTCCCTCGTCGTACGTGAAAGGGGCCTCAGTCATGTTAAGGCCCACATCGTTGGAATTAGAGGAAGATCGGGTGGTTATCACCTGGTCTGACGGGCTCACCACTCGGCACCGCATGGACCTTCTTCGGAAGGGCTGCCCCTGCGCCACATGTCGTACCGAGCGGAAGAAGCTAGAGCGTCCCGGACCGGTTCTGCGGGTGCTTACGGATGCACCCTCCGTGACCGAGGTCCGGATACTAGAGTTCTCGCCGGTCGGTAGGTACGCCCTGAATTTCCTTTTCAACGACGGGCACAACGCCGGCATCTACACCTACGACTTTTTGCGGGAGAACGCGCTTCCAGATTAACGTCGTTTCAGTACCTTTTCATGTCGGTGCCCTATTCTAAGATCGATCGCCACACCGATCGTAAGGGTAAACCGCAATGAACAGCATTCGATGGACGACACTAAACGGAATGACCACTATCACCGCCAGCTACTCCGGCGCTCCGCAAGAGCAAGGGGTCACGGAGCTCCCCGGCGGCAACAGCGGGATCGATGAGGTCGTCTTGAACCCTTCGCTCGGCACTCTGGCCACCTTTCAAGAGCCACCGAACCTAGCGAAGCTGCTCAGCGGCGAAGGCGGGTCGCTCGGCATCGTGATCTAAGTTGAACCGCGACCTCTACAGGGTGCACTGGGGCGAACTCGCTCGGTCGGCGGCTCGAACACTCTGGGGGCGTCGACCGGAACTCCAGCACGCGCAGGCCGAATGCTCAATATGGCTCAGGAGTCATGGGTCGAGACCAGACTGGTCATGCCTGGTTAGCTCCGACTCGGTTCTCGTCGGCCGACGGACGCCGTCGGACCCCCCGAAACAGCTGACAGAGTGGTCTTGGGATTCGCGAGGCCGAGGTCTTGTGGGCATGATCTTTGATCGCGGCCGCGCGCCGCTAGCGCTCAGTGTGAAGGCGACCTGCGCGGCCTCCCCGGAGGCGTTCATGGATCTGGCCGAGCGAGCCTATCACGAGTGCCTCAGCGGGAGACTCCTCGAGCTGTGTGGCGGATTCTTGGACCTACTGGCGCTGCAGAGAGTCCAGATCGGCCACCAACTCCATCGAGGCCCGGCCCAGGGATTGACCGCGGCCCGGATCGAACTTTCGCTTCTCGACGAGGCAGCCCAGCGCCAGACCGAGAATCTTTGCTCAGCTCTCGAATCGGCAGGGAGC
>CAZDLH010000674.1:0-1810 GCA_964505925.1 uncultured Burkholderiales bacterium | reverse complement strand
GGTCTTGAGATCGACCTCAACGACTTCAAGAAAAATCGGAACAAGAGTCTGGTCTTCGGAGCGCTCACTTTCCTCTTCCCGATGCTCATCGGGACTTTAGCCGGACGTTACATTCTGGGCTACAGCTGGCTCACGACTCTGCTTTTGGCCAGTATGATCGCCTCCCATACTCTTTTGGCTTACCCCACGGCGAGTCGCCTAGGGATCACCAAGACTCGCTCTGTGAACATCGCGGTCGGGGGGACCATCATTACCGATACGGCAGCGCTGCTGGTCCTCGCAGTGATCGCAGGTTCGGTCGCGGGGGACCTCAATACCGGATTCTGGCTGAGCTTAGCGATTTCGTTTGGCCTCTTCTCAGCGGTGGTTCTCTTAGTTTTTCCGATCTTTTCTAGATGGTTCTTCAAGAGTGTCGACGATCCGGTCATGCACTATACCTTTGTGCTGGGCATCGTTTTCTTGTCGGCTCTGCTCGCCGAGATGGCGGGGGTGGAGGCGATCATCGGGGCCTTTTTTGGGGGCTTAGCGCTCAATCGCCTCATACCGCATACGTCGCCTTTGATGAACCGGGTCGAGTTCGTCGGAAACTCTATATTTATTCCGTTTTTTCTGTTGAGCGTCGGTATGCTCGTCGACCTTCGGGTCTTCACCCGAGGTCCGGAGGCTATGATCGTCGCTGTGACTATGGTGGTGGCGGTCCTCTTGGCAAAGTACCTGGCCGCTTTCGTCTTCCAGAAGCTCTTCGGTTTTTCATCGGCGGAGCGACAGGTCATCTTCGGCCTGAGTGTAGCCCAAGCAGCGGCTACGCTGGCGGTGGTTCTGGTGGGCTACGATCTGGGCATTTTTGACGAGAACGTCATGAACGGGGCCGTGGCAACGATCCTGGTCAGCTGTATGGTGAGCTCGTTCGTGGTGGAGCGTAGCGGTCAGGAGCTGGCGATGGCCGAAGAGGCCCCCACTGGACCCGAGATCGAAGAAGATCGCATTCTCGTACCGATCTCCAACCCTGCAACCATCGAGAGCCTCGTCGACCTTGCAGCGGTCACGCGTTCGCCTAAGGCCGTCTCTCCGATCTACGCTCTGGCGGTCGTGCAGGACAACGAGGAGGTCGAAGAGCGGATGCGCTCGGCTCGGAAGATGCTAGAGAAGGCCACCATCTACGCTTCTGGAGGAGATCACAAGGTTCAGATCGTGCCCCGAGTAGATATCAATGTCCGAAACGGAATCCTGCACGCAGCCAGAGAGCTACAGACGAACCAGATCCTAATGGGTTGGAACGCTCAACCTTCGACGAAGGACCGACTCTTCGGGACCATTCTCGATGGGCTCCTCGAGGACGGTCCGCAGATGATCATCGTGTCCCGAGTGAGTCAGCCCCTCAACACCATCGAGCGTATTCTCCTTGCCGTGCCGCCGAGGGCCGAGAAGGAAGCGGGGTTTGCGAACTGGGTGAAGACGATTCGGCAGACGGCCAACGGCCTAGGGAAGAAGCTCGTCGTTTTTCTACCCGAGAGCGGGAAAGCCGACTTTCAAGAGGTGCTCGGGCCGAACATCGAAGCCGAATATAGGGTCTTCGATGATTGGGACGACTTTCTTATTCTCTCTAGAGAGATCAACGAGAACGACCTTTTTGTCGTGGTGAGTGCGCGCCCTAACACCGTCTCCTACTCCAAGGTCCACGCTTCCATCCCCAAGTACCTTTCGAAGTATAATTCGAAAGACAACTTCCTCGTTCTGTACCCCGAACTGGTGCACGAGGTTCAGGACGCGATGGTCAGCGGAGCCTAGAGCCGCCGCTCACTCTTCGTTG
>CAZDLH010000673.1:0-1813 GCA_964505925.1 uncultured Burkholderiales bacterium | reverse complement strand
GAACACGGGGTGGGAGACGTCGAACTCGAGCTGATCCCCGCCTGCCTTTTGTGGGATGAGCGCAGACTCGATCTCGGCAGCAGCGAAGTGCTCGCCGGGCTCGGCTTCGTCGGCGGCTTCTTGCTGCTCGTCGATCAGTCTCAGCTGACCTTTCCGATCTCTGCGTTGACCAGCCCACGACTGAGCCGTCTGGGCGAGCGCCTGATCGAGACAGCCGATCGACAGTGGAGGGTTTACCACCCCGAAACCGGTGAGCCCGCCACCGTCGACGGGGTGATGTTCTACGATTCGGCCCACCACGACCAGCGCCTGGGCTACGGAACTGTGGTCTACGGGGACGGTCACATAGATCGCTCGCCGTGCGGCACCGGAACCGCGGTAAAGCTCGCTCTGCTCAGCCACCAGAACGCTTTGAAGGTGGGAGAGACCTTCGTCAACCGAGGTCTTTTGGACACCGTCTTCACCGCTCGGATCCAAGCCGAAACGAAAGTCGGCTCGTTTCCAGGCGTGACCGTGCGCCTGGACGCCTCGGCCTACCTCACCGGGGTCCAAGAGTATTTCGAACAGCCGGGCGACCCCCTCGGCCCCGGCTTTCTGCTGGGCCGCGCGGACTCCGCACCCAAGGGGATATCCCTTTAAGACCGCCGCGAAAGGGTCCGAACCGAACTACTCTGGGTGGAGCTTCTGCGCCACGTACCCCTTCTCGTCGTAGAGCGCGACCTCAGCTCGACCGTCGGGCTCGAGCGAGATCCGTACTCGGGCCTGCCCCTTCAAGTCGGATAGCGAGATGCTCGCCCGATCGTACTCGTCGAAGTGCACGGCTACCTCGGAGCGCCCCCCGGCCTTCAAGCTCATATGGGGCCGCCCGCTCTTACCGTCCACGCCGATCTCCACGCGCTTTTCTGCGCCTTCGAGCATGGCAAGCGTCGGGGCTTGCCGGGGGTCGAGCCCTAGCAAAAGACGCATCTTTTCGTCCGAGTCGTGGAAGGTCAAGGCCACAGCGCCTCCTTTGCCAGCGGCTTGAAGCTGCGCTCTGGTCTTACCGTCGCTGTCGAGCAGCACGAACTTCTGCGCCCGCAACTCCTCGCGCTCTAGCGGGTCCTCCTTGGGCGGCGGAACCGGCTCCGGGGCCGGAACTTCCACCGGCGGCGGCTCGGGCTGGGGCTTGGGTTTTCGTCTAAACATACACACTCCTAGTAACGAACTTCACTCCCTTGTGCCCCATGCGCGGCAGATTCAGACCTCGCCTGTCGGAAGCTAAATCCAGCGCACCTTCCCAGGAGTCGTTCCTTTCGTCGCAAAGGATCCCCGATGCCCACCACGGTCTCAGCGCTGTTCCGCTCCGCGTTCGCCTTCGCCCTCGCCTGCCTGCTGGTCGCTCCTGCCCCCGCCCAGGCCGACACCCCGAAGCCGCTCACCGTCCACGAACTGGAAGCCCACATGCGCTTTCTCAGCGACGACCTGCTCCAGGGCAGAGGCCTCGGTAGCGAGGGCCTAGAGCTAGCTAACCTGTACTTGGCCTCGACCTTCCAGCAGTACGGCCTGCAGCCGCCCTTCGACGGCAGCTACCGCCAGCCGTTTCGCCTCCAAGGCTCCACCCCGGACCCGAACGCCACCCTCACTTTCCGGGCCCCCTCCGGCGAGCTCTCTCCCACCTATCTCACCGAGTTCGTTCTGTTCTCGAACCACCGGGAGCTGCCCGACCGACTCCGAGCCGAGGTGGTCTACGGCGGCTACCTGATCGAGGACCCGACCCGCGGCTGGGACGATAAAAAGGGCGCCGATCTCGCAGGCAAGATCCTTTTGGTCGAGG
>CAZDLH010000672.1:0-1815 GCA_964505925.1 uncultured Burkholderiales bacterium | reverse complement strand
TCCGCTGTCACCACGGCAGTGTGGCGAGATCACTGTGTCAATATCATCGATACCCCCGGGCACGTGGATTTTACCGTCGAGGTGGAGCGTTCTTTGCGGGTGCTCGATGGCGGTGTTTTTGTTTTCTGCGCCGTAGGGGGCGTTCAGCCCCAGTCGGAAACCGTCTGGCGGCAGGCTAATAGCTACGGCGTTCCACGGATCGCTTTCGTGAACAAGATGGACCGAACCGGAGCTAGCTTTCTCGGTGTGGTCGAAAAGATCCAGGAGCGCTTGGGTGCTCGAGCGATCCCGGTGCAGCTGCCGCTCGGTGAAGAAGAGAAGTTCTCGGGAGTCATCGACCTCATTGCGATGAAGGCGACGGTGTATCGTGACGATTCCGGTATGGAGTTCGACGTTGTCGACGTGCCGGAGGAGTACTCGGCTCGTGCGCTCGAGTGGCGGGAGAAGATGGTCGAGGCGGCCGCCGAGGCCAACGACGAACTGATGACCACCTACCTCGAGAGCGGGGAGTTGACCGAAGAAGAGATTCGCAGAGGGCTTAGAGCGCAAACCATCTCGATAGGTTTAGTGCCGGTCTTCTGCGGGTCGGCTTTCAAGAATAAAGGCATTCAACCGCTGCTCGACGGGGTGGTCGACTATCTTCCGGCCCCGACGGATCTTCCGCCTGTCAAGGGTGCGGATCCCGATAGCGGCGGCGAACTGTTTCGAGGGAGCGACCCTTCAGAGCCGGTGTCGGCCCTCGTTTTTAAGATTATGACGGACTCCTTCGTTGGGCGCTTGTCCTTCGTGCGCGTCTATAGCGGTTCCCTTAAGAAGGGTGTCGCTGTGGAGAATACGACCAAGGGCAAGAAAGAGCGCATCGGGCGGTTGATGAAGATGCACGCCGATCGCCGAGAGGATGTCGATGAGTTGCGGGCCGGGGAGCTCGGGGCTGTGGTCGGACTGAAGACCTCCAGCACCGGCGATACCCTCTCGGATATCTCAGCTCCTATCCTGCTCGAGAAGATCACTTTTCCCGATCCGGTCATCTCGGTGGCCATCGAGCCTAAGACGAAGGCGGATCAGGACAAGATGGGCGTCGCCTTGGCTAAGCTGGGCGATGAGGACCCGACTTTCGTGACCAGTACCAACGAGGAGACCGGTCAGACGATGATCGCCGGCATGGGTGAGCTGCATCTCGAGATCATCGTGGATCGCCTCTTGCGCGAGTTCAGCGTAGGTGCTAATGTAGGGCGCCCCCAGGTAGCGTACAAGGAGGCTTTCGGTCGACCCGTTCGAGTCGAAGGTCGCTTCGTACGCCAGTCCGGTGGGCGCGGTCAGTTCGGTCACGTGTGGCTGGAGGTCCGACCCCTCGATCCGGGTGCCGGCTTTCAGTTCCTCAACAAGATCGTCGGCGGAGTTATACCGAAGGAGTTCATTCCTCCGGTGGAGACCGGAATCCGTGAGGGGTTGACAGCGGGTGCTCTCGCAGGTTATCCCGTAGTGGACGTCGAGGCTGCGTTGGTGGACGGATCCTTTCACCAGGTGGACTCTTCCGAGATGGCTTTCCGGATAGCCGGGTCTATGGCTATCAAGGAGGCGATGAACGATGCCGAGTGCTACCTGAAGGAGCCGGTAATGGCTGTCGAGGTAGTGGTGCCCGAGGATAATCTTGGGGATGTGATCGGGGATCTCAACGCTCGACGCGGAGAGATCTCGGGTATGGAGTCGCTGCCAGCGGGGGCTCGGCTGGTCAAGGGGTTTGTGCCTCTGTCAGAAATGTTTGGGTACTCCACCGTGTTGCGATCGCGTACGCAGGGTAGAGGTACATATTCG
>CAZDLH010000671.1:0-1818 GCA_964505925.1 uncultured Burkholderiales bacterium | reverse complement strand
CGCTTCAGGAGCTCCCCGAGCCGGTAAGGGAGCCCGTCGCGCGCGCGCTGGGCCAGCCGCTCGGCGACCTTGGTCGGCAGATCCGTGCGGCCGAAGATCTGCTGGCGCAGTAGGGCGGCCTCGAGCTGGGGGAGCGGGGCGCACCCGGGCTCGAAGCGGAGCCCCAGGGCCTCTTCAAAGGCGGTCAGTAGCTCCGGGCAGTGCTCGAGTAGTAGTTCGAGTCGGCGCCGAAGGGTGAGCCAGGTCGCAGGAGGAGCGGTGAGGAGAAGCTCGACCAGAAGCTCGGCGCTCTCGGCGTCGGCCGGAGCGGACTCCCGGCTCTGTTCGAGCAGGAGAAAGGTACCGTTCTCTAGCTCGAGGTCTACCGTGCGCAGTACTCGGACCTCCCGGCGCGCGGGATCCATCTCGCGCTCTAGGCGCTCCCTCATCCGGTCTAGGCCCCAGTCCCAGACCGCTTCTTCGGAAACCGGATGGTACAGCTCCAGGGCGAAGCTGCCTTTGCTTTCCGGCCGGGCCTTCAGCGCGATCAGAAAGCGCCAGCCATCCCGGGTCAACTCGCGCCCCAGCTCAGGGCACGACAGCGCCGGACGGTCGGGGTCCGGACTGACGACCCGCTCGCTCCGCAGTTCGTAGAGCCGCCCCCCCAGGGTATCGAGAAGGAGCCGGCTTAGCGCCTCGCCCCCTTCTGGACGCACCTCGGGCTGGTGTCGGTTCTCCAGCACGGCCAGGGGGCGGGCCCACTCCTTCGGTAGGGGTTCGGGCCGTCGGGCTTCGGGGGCGAGGCGCTCCTGGAGGGAGGCGGCGGTCGGAGGGGCGATAGCGAGGCTCTCGTCTTCTAGTAGCCGCAGTACGGTCAGCGCGCGCTTCGGTTCCCAGCCGCGCTCCACGGCTCGCAGCGCCACCAGCCCGTGGGCCGGGCTACCGCTCAACTCTAAAAGCGTCCGGGCGCAGGGCATCGCTCCACCATCGGGGTCTAGCAGTCCGAAGCGGTCGAGCCAAGCGTAGCCGCGCTCCCAGACCTGGGCGGGTGGGCGGAGAAGCCAGTCGAGCTTCGAGGCGTCGTCGGCTGGGGTCCCCAGCAGTAGCAGCGACAACGCTAGGAGGTACGGGTCCATGCGTAGGACCTCCGGCGTGGGAAACGGCTCGCGGTGCAGCTCGTCGCTTCGGGTGAACAGTCGGTGGCACCGTCCGGGGCCTAGGCGACCGGCGCGCCCAGTGCGCTGAGTGAGGGAGGACAGGGGCGCGCGCACCGTCTCCAGGGCCGTCCCCAGACCTGGTCGCCACGGTTTTGGGCGCCGTTCGAGACCGCTGTCGATTACGGTGCGAACGCCTTCGATGGTGACCGAAGACTCGGCGATGTTGGTGGCCAAGATGCGGCGGTGCGGCTCGCTGGGGCACGGTTTGAGCGCCGCGGCGATCTCCTCTTCCCCCAGTCGGGAGTGGAGCAGGCGCACGGCTCCCCCGGGGGGACCGGCGATGAGCGCCTCGCGCACCGCTAGCATGGAGGACCACCCGGGGAGAAAGATCAGCTGTCCACCCGGGGCCATTGCGGCAAGCTCGGTCGAGCGAGCACAGACCAGCTCGGCGAGCTCTCGGTCTCGCATCATGCTGGGCATCGCTGCGGGCTCCCAGGAGATCTCCACCGGGTGGAGGGCGCCATCGGATCCGATCACCGGCAGGTCGGGGGGGAGAGCCGAACGCTCTAGGGTGGCTGTCATCAGTAGGCGATGGGGGGAGGCCGAGCCAGAGCCGAGGGTAGCCCAGAGCAGATCCGCCTCCCACGGACGTTCGTGGCACTCGTCGAAGATCACCAGGTCT
>CAZDLH010000670.1:0-1845 GCA_964505925.1 uncultured Burkholderiales bacterium | reverse complement strand
CAAAGCGGTGGACTGCTGACCGGGGAAGCCGAGCGGGCCTTCCACTGAACCGAGGGCTTCCTTCGCTTCACTGCCATGGAAGAGGCTGATGCCGGCCCCCATATAGTAGGCCATCCCGATCAGGGAACCTAGAATACCGAAGGCCGGTAAGATAGCGTTCCCTTCGGCCAGCGCAGCTCCGAAGAGGTAGAACTTACCCATGAAACCGGCCGCAGGGGGGAGCCCCGCCAAGGATACCAAGCAGATAGCAAAAGCGATGGCTACCCAGGGCTTCACAAAGTAGAAGCCTTTGAGATCCGCGCGGGTCACCTCCCGGCCGAAGTGCGCCTCCATCAGCGACACCGCTAGGAAAGCGCCGGTGGTACCGAAGAGATAAGCGGTCAAGAACAAGAACATAGGGGCCAGGAGCGCCTCGCCACCGAGGGGGGCGATCAACAGATATCCAGCGTTCGCGATCCCGGAGTAGGCGAGCATCCTCTTGATCGAAGTCTGGCCCAAGGCCATAAGGTTCCCGAGTAGCATCGACAAGATAGCTAAGCTGAACATGATCAAGGTAGCGACCTGTGCGTACGGCAGACCGGAACCGAAGGTCACGAAGATTCGCCATAGGGTCACCAGAGCCGCGACCTTCGTCGCGACCGACATGAAGGCGGTCACCGTGGTAGGCGCCCCTTCGTAGACATCCGGAGCCCAGGAGTGAAACGGCACCACCGCGAGTTTAAAGAGGAGTCCAACCAGGATGAACACTCCACCGATGATGGCGAAAGTCGAGAGACTAGAGGCGGGGTCGCTCGGGTCGAGCGGCACCGACATGCCGGTCAGCCAGGTGGTTCCGGTGGCTCCGTAGAGCATCGCCATTCCGTAGAGCATAACGGCCGACGCAGCTGAACTCAGGAGGAAGTACTTGAGTCCGGACTCTTGCGAAGAGTGTCGCTGCGGGAAGAAGATACATAGGAGATAGAGCGAGATGGAGAACAGTTCGAGCGCTAAGAAGATGACGATGAGGTTCGCCGAGGCCGCCATCATCACCATCCCGAGGGCCGCCCCCAGGATGAGACCGGCGTACTCCGCCCCCCGCGGGCACTCCATCCTTTCGAGTTCGTCGGGACCGGCCATCAAGGCCAGTAGCGCGCTCAGTCCGATAAAGAATGCCGCGGCCCGGGTCAAGACGTCGTCGAAGATCATACCGTTGAAGGTGGTCCGCGAACCGCCATCCATCGGATCGAAATAGAGATAGCCGAGAAGTCCGACGAGCGCCAAAACCGAAAAGCCGATGACGGTCGGACGGTACCGAGTCAGATCGATCCCGCTTCGGCCCGCGTCGTCATCTTTGAGCTCGAAAAGAAAGGCGCAGACGAGGAGTCCTCCCAAGACCAGGAGCGGTATGAGCGCAGTCAGGTCTATGTCTGGCCGAAAGAGGGTCAATTCGGCAAATGTGAACATCATAAGACTCCTCGTATCACCGATCTGATAGGCTCTAAGGCAAGCGACGGGGCCAGACCCAAGAGAAAACTCAGTGCGACCGGGCACGCTAGCACCAGGATCTCCAAGCTGGAGAGAGCCCGGGGAGAGCGGTAGGTACCGACCTCACCGGTAAAGATCGTCTGGTACCAGCGCAGCATGTAGGCGGCCGCTAGGATGATCCCGAGCGTTGCCACCACGCCGACCATCGCGTTCCTAGAGTAGGCTCCGGTCAGGATCATGAGCTCCCCGGGGAAGCACCCTACGCCTGGCTGCCCCAGGGCCGCCAACGACAAGAGGAGAACCCAGATAGTGAGCGCTGGCGCTTGTTGGGCGAGACCACCGAGTCGGGCAAGGAACCCGGCACCGATCTGCGCGACGGCG
>CAZDLH010000669.1:0-1849 GCA_964505925.1 uncultured Burkholderiales bacterium | reverse complement strand
GCGTTCCCCGTAGCCTGAGGCCAGCACCGGAAAACTGTTCAGCAGGGGGTCTTTAATGCCCCGGTCCGAGGTGTCGTAGGAGGCTAAGGGATAGGGAGCCGGCGAGATCCTGCCGTAACGGGCCAACCAGAACTGCCCCAGCTCCTCGAGGAAGGTCCCGACCAGCGCTTTCTGGTTCGGGTCGCGGCTGTCGCTTAGGATCACTAAGCCCAGGTTCACTCCGGGCTGGTTCAAAGGGGTGCGCTCCGGCGGTCGAACGTGCTGGCTCAGCTGGCGGAAGAAGTCCACCGGGGTGACCCGGGTAGGCACCCTTCCGATGACCCGGACCGGCCAGCCTCTGTCCCCGCGCTGGCAGAGATAGGTGGCGATCCCGTCGGCTGGGGTGATGGGGATCCGCTCCAGAACGGTCCGATGGTCCGGCCGTCCGAACGCCAGACGAAGCAGCGGCAGGCTGTCGCCGTCCCAGCCGGCCCGGGCCCGCTCCGCCTTGAGCTCGGCGACCACTCGCTCCACGGCTGGGGCGTCGGCTTTGACCCGAGGAGGGACGGCCACCACCAGCATGAGATCGCCCTCGAAATCTTGGCCCCAGGCGGGCACCGCCGAAACGAACAGCAAAAGAGCAGCCAAAAAGCGTCGGAAAAAGGATCCGTTCATGCCGAGCCGTTCTTCTAGAGTTAGGGGGAACCCTGGGAGGGCAGACAAGGTCGCTACCCGGCCCCAATTCAGTTCTGGCTAACTCCGAGGCAGGCCTCTTGGAGACGCTCGCTCAGGCTCTCTTCGTCCCGCCCGGTGACCAAGGCCAGCTCTTCGAGCAGCACCCGGCGGGCTCGCTCGTACATCTCCCCCTCGCGAAAGCTCAGCTTCTTTTTCGAGGAGATCACCGCTAGGCATTTGATCACTTCGCACAGCTGGAAGATATCGTTGCTCTTGATCTTCTCCAGATTCACCCGTTGGCGCTGATTGGCCCGACTCGGCACTTCGCCTTCGTGGGATTCGAGATAGTCGAAGATCTCGGGGACCTGATCTTCTCCGATCACCGGCCGAAAGAGCTCGGTGCTCTTGTCGATGTTGACCATCATCTTCAGGTTCTCGTGGGGGAAGACGATCTGAGCTAAAGAGATCCGCTCTCCGAGAACAGTTTTTTCCTCCACCTTCTCGACTTTTCCGAGACCGTAGAGCGGGTGACAGACCTGAGTATCGTTAGCAAACTTTTTCAATGAAGTATCCTTTTCTCGATAGATCGCTCGGGAAGAAGCGTCGGAGATGGCAGAGTCCTAGCCGAGCAAGGGTTCTGCGTGGGGTCGACCGCCAGACCGAGATCCGTCCCGAGCGGCCGAAAGAAAGTAACCTTCCAGGTAGAGAAAAGTTCTTGTGCTGGGGAGAAATCTTAGGGCAGAGCAGGGGGGTCTACGGTGAGCAGTTCGACGGCGGCCCCCTCGAAACCTGGAGCGGTCCGAGTCACGACTCGCCCGGAGGCGTCGATCGCGCCGGTGACCCCAGTGTTGGCCGCCTGGAGCACGGGCCGGCGTGTCTGGGCGGCCCGAAGAATAGCCGAGCGAAAGTGAGCTTCGTTGGCCTCCGAGTGGGCGAAGGGGGCGTCGTTGGTCGGCACCACCAAGATATGAGCCCGCCCTTCGAGGGCTTTAGCTGGCCCCGGGATCATCGATTCATAACAGATCATAACGCCCACTCGATGGTCGCCGACGATGAAGAGCGGCTCCTCTTCCCCCGCCTGGTAGGCGCTGATCCGGCTCAACAGCGGCAGGACTCGAGCCCGGGCTTCCCAGCGCTTCGGGAGCGGTAGATACTCGGCGAACGGAGCCAGCCGCCGCTTCTCGTAGTGGGCTAC
>CAZDLH010000668.1:0-1856 GCA_964505925.1 uncultured Burkholderiales bacterium | reverse complement strand
TCGAAGAGCTGCAGATAGGAGGAGTTGTCGGAACTTTTACCGGTTTCGAGCCTCCGAAGAGTGACCTCGGAAGGAGGTACCGCGGTACCTTCATACGGGCGGTCGGAGGTGACGATCAGCTGGGTGCTGCCCTTCTCGAAGCCCAATCGCTTGAGGAACCGCTCCGCGATCCGGTTTTCGGACTCGAGCATCACCGATACCGCCTGGATCCGCCGCGATCTCATCAGGTCGGCGAGCTCATGCCAGAGTCGTTCGCCCAGCCCTTGACCTCGTTCCGAGTAGGCGATCACCGGACCGTCCATCCTAGCTTCCGCTCCCGGTCCAGGCGACGAGTAGCCGCAAAAGCCTACCACTTGGCCTTGCTGACTTTCGACCACTAGGTAGTCCCGCTTCGGGTCTCCACCCTTTAAGGTCAGCTCCTGCTCCAGCCGCTCGGGGGTCAGCCCAGCCATCCTGGCCGAGTCGCGGTAGGTCCGATTTAAGAGGGCGGAAACCGGTTCGAAATCCGTATTCTGAAAGTGTCGAATGATCATGGGTCTAGGGGGATTCTTTTTATGATACGCTCTGTCCCCCCCTCGCCGTCTTCTAAGGGGAGGCGAGGGGGCGGTTTAGGTCCAGGATACTGGAACAGGTTACAGGCGAGTCGGCCGTTATAAAGCTTTCTTGTCCGAGCCGGCTCTCGACCGTAGTGCTCCACGAAATCGGGAAAGGCGGAGAGAAAGGACAGGGACCAGGTCTCGTGCAGAGGCTCGAAGACCGTAGCCATCGTCCGAGTGGTCTCCGCCACTTCGTTGCGATCGGAGAGCCGATGCCCGTACGGGGGGTTGGAGATCAGTACACCGTATTTACGCTGACTGGAGAATTCCGCCACATCTCGCTTCTGAAAGTGGATTCCGCTTCCCTGTAGACCAGCCTGGGTCAGGTGGCGCTGGGCGAGCTTGAGGACCCGCCCGTCCTGGTCGCTTCCGAATAGCTTCAGGTGCTGACGACGACGTACTAAGTCCTGGGCTTCTCGGTAGGCTTCACCCCAGACCTCTTTGCCGAGCCACTCCCATCGTTGGGAGGCGAACGAGCGCTCGAGCCCGGGGGCGCGGTTCAGGCCGATATAGGCGGCTTCGAGCAGGATCGTGCCGCTGCCGCAGAACGGGTCGTAGAGCTCCCGGTCGGCGTTCCAATGGGAAAGCAGAACGAGGGCGGCAGCCACCGTCTCGCGCAGGGGCGCTTCAGCGTTGTAAGTCTTGTAGCCTCGCCGGTGGAGCCCCTCTCCGCTAGTATCGAGAAACAGTCTGGCTCGATCGCGGACCAAGAAGATCCGAACGGCGAAGTCTGCTCCGGTTTCGGGAAGGCGGCTCGGACCGTAGCTGGCCTGAAGAGAGTCCACGATCGCCTTCTTGGCGACCCTCTGGCAGTTGGGGACGCTGGCTAGAGCCGACTGAGTGGTGATCACTTCTACCGGAAAGCGGGCGTCCTGGGGCAGTAGCTCGGACCAGTTCACCGACTTCACCCCTTGGAACAGCTCTTCGGAAGTGCCGCAGGGGAACTCTAAGATCTGAAGCCAGACGCGGTCGGCAGTCCGAAGCCAGGTGTTGGCTCGGGCTAGATTGGCGGGACTGTACGGGAAACTCACCTGGGCGTTATCCCGGGAGATGGGCCCACACTCCAGGGCTTCCAGCTCTCTGCCTAGGGTGAGTTCTAACCCTAACGAGCAGGTGGCCACCAGTGTCCAGGTGGTGTCGATCCGATCCGAGCGCTCCCAGGGTTTCGCGGTGTACTCCCGCGCGGGGTGCCGGCCGCGGTCTCGATGATCGCTTCGGCTGCGATCGTAGGAGCCTCCAGCGCCGCCATCGCGACCCCTA
>CAZDLH010000667.1:0-1862 GCA_964505925.1 uncultured Burkholderiales bacterium | reverse complement strand
CAGTTTCGAAGAGCCGGGTGATCGCCGCGATCTTATCGGCCTCTTTCACCACATAGTAAGTGAGTTGAACCGAGCGCGTCGAGAGCTCTTGAGAGAGGTTGACCCGAACGGCGTTTCGGGTGGCTTTCTCGGCTAGGCGCTCGATCTCTTTAGGTATGGTCGCGGAAAAGAGCGCGGTTTGCCGCTCCTGGGGGAGAGCTTCCACGATCTGCTCTAGCTCTTCGGCGAAGCCCATGCTGAGCATCTCGTCGGCCTCATCGAGGATGAGGGTCCGAACGGTGTCGAGTTTGAGATTGCCTTGGCGCACTAGGTCGAGCAGCCGTCCGGGGGTGGCGACGACCACCTGAACACCTTGGCGCAGCGTACCTTTCTGATAGCCGTAGGAGGCACCGCCGTAGACGGTTAGGATCTTCGCCGATTCGTGGGCCGAGTAGCCCTCCATGGCTTGTCCGACCTGCACAGCGAGTTCGCGGGTAGGCGATAGGACCAGCACCTGGACCGCCCGGGAGTCGGGCTCTAGTCTATGGAGGGCCGGTAGAGCGAAGGCTGCGGTTTTCCCCGTTCCGGTTCGGGCTTGAGCTATCACATCTCGGCCGTCCAGCATGTGGGGTATAACGGCTGCCTGGACGGGAGTAGGCTCCTTATGGTCGAGCTCTCGGAGCGCTTGCAGAAGAGTGGGTCGCAAGGCGAAGCTTGCAAAGTCGGTGTTCACCTGTCGTTGATCGGGAGGGGTAGCTCGAGTTCCTTCTTTTTGTGAGGTTCGGACTCTGCGGATGTGAGATGTGGACCAGGGCACTCTAACCGCACTGCAACATCTTCTCAACACGGAAGACACATCGTTGGACTATCTTAGAGTCATACACTTTTAGATATGAAGAGGCCCACCGCTATGATGATCCGCCCGAACATGAACATTGCTCCCACCGCGCCCCTGGCTCGCACCGTCGCTCCGGCTGCGGCCCAGGAAGCGGCCACCGATAGACCCGCTGCGGCGCCTAGCGAGAGCGGAAGTTTCGGCGCTATCCCGGCTCGCATCGCTAGCGTCAGCACTGCTGCGGTGGCTGAGGTTCAAGCCGATATCGGTCAAGGCGAGTACGTCGAGGGTGAAGTACTCGTCAAGCTCAAATCGGGTCAGACGAGCCTCTTTAACAGCTTCGCTTCGGAGTACGGCGGGGAAGTGATCGAAACGTTCGAGATCCCCCAGAACATCTACAAGTCTTTCGATGGCGACCTGATCCGGATGCAGCTTCCCCCGGGGATCACCACCGCTGAAGCTATCGCGGCGATGAAGAGCGACGACCGCGTGGCTTACGCCGAGAGCAACGATGTTCTAGAGTTCGTCGAGACCACTCCGGGTCAGGTTCCCAACGACCTCGACCCGAAGCTGTGGGGTTTCGAGAACAAAGGGCAGACCGGCGGTACCCCAGGCGCGGACTCCAGCGTGCTCGGCGCTTGGAACGTGACCACCGGGAACGGCGGAGCGGATGGCCCGATCATCGCTATCATCGACAGCGGTGCGGATCTGAGCCACCCGGACCTCGTCGGAAACCTGTGGGTCAACCCGGGTGAGATCGCCGGGGACGGGATCGACAACGACGGGAACGGGGTGGTCGACGATATCCACGGCTACCACGCCGCCGATGACCACGGAAACCCGACCGACAGCGTAGGTCACGGCACCCACGTGGCCGGTACCATCGGCGCGGTCGGAAACAACGGGATCGGAGTCACCGGGGTGATGCAGAATGCGCGCTTGATGCCCATCCGCATCGACTCCAACGGTCGCATCACCACCGATGGAGCCATCCGCGGGGTGCTCTACGCTAGCAAAATGGGGGCGGCGATCACCAACAACTCTTGGG
>CAZDLH010000666.1:0-1874 GCA_964505925.1 uncultured Burkholderiales bacterium | reverse complement strand
GCCAACAGCTGCTCGAGGGTCGTGAAGCCGAATCGTCGGAGTCGGGCCAGAGCCTCCGGCGGCAGCTCGAACAGCCGCAGCGGCAGCGAGAGGGTGTGGCGCTGCTCCCGGGCTCGGTCGGAGAAGGCGCGAAAAGGCCGCTCCGGGGTCATCAGGTAGGTAGCGGTCTCCAGCGCAAAGGGTGAAAAGCCCAAAGCCAGCAGCGGCGTCCATCCGTCGCTCTGGAGCTGCTCTAAGAGCTGTCGCGCCCAGCGTCGGTAGCCCCGGAAAGCTCGCTCTAGGCCGCTAGCGTCCAGCAGATACAGGCCCGGTGGGTGGTGCCGGGACGGCCGGAACAGCTGGGGGGTAAAGCGGTGTAGAGCTGCGAGCACCCGCTCCTCGGCCGCCCGCAACTCCTCCGGAGAGTGGCAGCCCGCCCGTAGGTCCGGCAGGAGCCCCAGCGCGGTGGCGTAGCGCACCCCCTCGGTCAAGCCCGCCGCTCGAGCTGCCTCATTGGCGAAGCGCACCGGGGCCTCCGGCTTCAGCTGCTCGAGCCAGACGGTGGGCTGTTCGCGCCATTCAGGCCGCTGGCGTTGGAGTAGCTGGAGCGGGAAGCGGGGCAGACGCAGGCAGGCCGTCCGGTAGTCGACAGCGCCAGCGCCAGCGTCGACCCTCTCCGAACAGACCTCGTTTATCTTTGACAACGCACACCTCCAGAAGATCCCAGCAGTCCCCCACCGACTCCGCCTGCAGGCGAACCCCCACCAGCGGTCCGGCCGAGGGCCCAGAAGCCGGCTTCTCGCTGAGCAGCAAAGCGCAGGCCCGGTGGTGCCGAGCCGCCGCTTTGAGCCGTCCCAAAACCGCCGTCGGGGGCTCCCCGTCGGTCTGCGACCAGGAGACCGAATCCCACACCAAAAGCCCCAGCCCCCCACAGCTCAGCACGCGCAGAGCCGCCTTCTGGGCCGATGCGGGCTGCTCGAGGAAGAGAAACGGTAGCCGCTCGAGCGCCACCCCGGCCTCGACGAGATCGGGCGGGTGGACCGGACGGCGCCGGGAGCTGAGCCACAGCACCGGCTCTCCGCACCCTTGGGCCTCCCGGACCAGAGCCGCCGCCAGAGTGAGCCCGGCCCCTCCCCCGCGGCCGGACAGCTCCACCAGCTGTCCCTTCAACTGGTCTAAAAGCGCCGCAGGAGACAGCGTCGGCGGCTCGAGAAGCGGCCCTTCGAAGGGCGACCCCCCGGGGTCCTCGAGCCTCTCCGGCCGACCCGAAGGCCGACCCGAAGGCCGACCCGACGGCGCCCGTAAAACGAGCGGACACCCGGGCTGGACGAGCCGGTGAGGACGGCTCTCGGGAACGCTCTGGGGAACGCTCACGGTCTGAGGGGAATGCAGCGGCCAAAGGAAGGTGTTCATCGCATCTCCTGGGGGTCGTCCTGGGGTTAAAGGATCGTACTGGGCGAGGGAGACCTCAGCCCGAAGCGTCGGAGTCGAGCAGCGGCTGGAGCTCGTAGTAGCGGCGCACCTCCACCACCTTGCCCAAGAGGCGGAGCTTCTCGGGATCGACGGTCAAGGTCTCGAAGTCCGGGTTGGCCGGATGGAGGAGAACCCGAGGTCCATCGGGCCCGTTCGGGTCGAGCTGCAGGTGCTTGACCGTGGCCTCCTCCTCCACCAGGGCCACCACCACGTCGCCGGAGTCGGCGCGCTCTTGCCTTCGGGTGATCACCAGATCGTCGGGCAGGATCCCAGCGTCTTTCATGCTGAGCCCGCGCACCCTCAAGGCGAAAAGCTCTTCCCCGTAGCGAACCCTCTCCAGTTCGAGAAAGCCCTCCACCTCTTGCTGGGCCAAAGTGAGCCCGCCGGCCTGCACCCGACCCAGAACCGGGATGCGATGCAGC
>CAZDLH010000665.1:0-1886 GCA_964505925.1 uncultured Burkholderiales bacterium | reverse complement strand
CCGCCGCCGGCTGCAGACGCACCGCGCATCGATCGGGTCATCCATAATGCGACCAACTCGGTAGCTTCCGGCCAGACCATCGAAGTGATCGTCTACGGAGAGCCCGGTGCAGAAGCCAGCTTCGAGATCCTCGGAGCTACCCGCGGGGTGAACCTTCCCGAGGTCAGCTCGGGTCGCTATCAGACCCGATACCAGATCCCCCGCGGACTCCAGGTGACCAACGGCGTGGTGCTGGCAACCCTGAGGAAAAACGGCCGCGAGACCGCCGCTGAAGCCTCCCGCACGATCACCGTGGGGACCTCCGGTCAGAGCGGTGACAGCGCTTGGACGCTCTCGCCGCAGGCGAACAGCACGGTAGAGCAGGCTCGCCCTCAGGTCACGGTAACCTTCCCCTCCGCAGTTGTGCCGAGCTCGGTGCGCCTGTTCGTCGATGGTGTGAACTTTTCGAGCCAGGCTCGCCTGCGGAACAGCAATCGCGAGCTCACCTGGACCCCCAGCTACGATCTGACCTACGGTAGGCACGAGATCGAGCTGGAAGCTCAAGCCCAGCGCGGCGGCGAGACCCACAGTCAGAAATGGACCTTCAACGTCGAGGCCGACTCTTCCGACTCTCAGGTCGTTCGCAACTTCCGTTTCGACCCCACCTCGGCCCGAACCGGTGAGGTCGTGATCGTCCAGCTCGACGCACCCGCTAACTCGCGGGGATCCTTCAAGGTCGGTAACTCCCCGTCCCAGGCTCTACGTCAGGTGAGCACCGGGCGGTACGAAGGACGCTATACCGTGCGCAGCAGCGACCGCGACAGCGCAGAGGTGACGGCCAATCTGATCCTCCCCAGCGGCCAGCAGGTTCAGGTGACGGCTCCCGGAGAGCTTCGCTTCGACGCCGATCGAGAGCTCTCGGTGACCAATCTGCGCAACGGAATGACCGTCTCTCCGAATTTCACTGTTCAGGGGCGCGCCGCTCCCGGAGCCAGGGTTTCGGTAGTGGTCGAGTACAGTTCACAGAGCATCCTGGAGACCATCGCCGGGGTCGCCCGACGGATCTCCCGGAGCGCCACGGCAAGCTCCACCGGTCACTTCAGTGTGGATGTCGATGCTGATGCGGTTCCGGCGGGGGGATCCATGCGGCTGACCGTATCCGACAGCAGCGGGAGCGCACCTCTCACGTTGAATCTCACCCGACAGTAGTCGAGCGAGCCCACCGCTATTAGAGAAGGCCCCGGGTTAAAACCGGGGCCTTCTCGATCTGGGTAGCTCGCTTTTTTTTCTAGCGAGGACCTACTCCGTTGGGATCGGTTCGAGATCCTCTTCTAGGCTAGGCCACGAGTCGGGGTCCAAAGTGCTGGGTGCCGGGGCGGGTTGGGGTCCCTTCTCCTCTCCGGGCGGAGCAGGTTCGCTGTCGTAGGTCTGGAGGGTACGCTTCTGCGAATCGCCTCGTCGGGACTCGACGGGGGTTCGGTCTATCAGCGGGTTCTCCACCGACGGAGGCGGAGCCGGTGCGGTGCGATAGGTTTCGAGCTCCGGCTTCGCGCGGTCCGACCCAGGACGGGTCTGAGTTTCGGTCTCTTGTTCGTTCTCGTCCTCGTAGGATTCGAGGACCGGTTCTGAGGTCGGGCGCTCTTCGCTTTGGTAGGTCCTGAGCTCGGGCTTTTGCCCCTCGTCGGACCGGGTCTGGGCGAATCCTCCTCCAGTCAGGAGAAGCCCGAGGCCGAGGGCCACCAACGGGCGTCCCGCTCTCTTCATGGTGTTGTGCATAACTTTATTTCCTTTCCGGCATAGTCGTTCAGCTCCATCGTGCGACTTATCGCTGCGGGCGGAAGCGTCGATCCGGGTAACCGTCCCCTATCCCTCGGTATGGCAGGCGGTGCGGGCGTGATGCCTCGGGC
>CAZDLH010000664.1:0-1888 GCA_964505925.1 uncultured Burkholderiales bacterium | reverse complement strand
ATACTGTAAGAGGGGCGCATATTCCATCTCTACCTTGGAGAGCGCCTGCAGGAGATGGAGCAGAGGGAGCTTGGGGAGCCGGCGGCCGAGCTCGGTCAGACTCTGGGACACTTTATCCCTGTCGATACGAAACTCGCCGGGCTCCGGTACCGCCTCACTAGCGGAAGCCTCGGTGAGATACTGTTGAAGCGGGTCCACGGGGTTCACTTCGACTCGTCGTTGCGACTCTCTTGCGAAGCGGAGACCACATTTTTCAAGAGCAGCTCCAGACTCCTAACGCCACCACAGATTTTCGGGCCATCCGGGCTCACGCCTAGAAAAGAACAACCTCCGGACCAGGACGGTTCGCCTAGAGAAAGCGGCAGGAGGCGCCGCTCGAGCCCTCACAATGTGTCCTCCCGATGGAGGCACGAAATGACAAAGTCACAACGATGGATGAAGCTGCTCAACGAGATAGAGCAGAGACCGGGTCAGACCGCAGAGCAGTTGGCTGAGCGGTTCGGCTGCTCGGTCCGGACCATCCAGCGCGACATCGAGAGTCTCCCGGAGTTCGGGCTCAGTGTCCGCAACCGGAAGGGGTACAGATTCGACGAGCGAGACCAGGCCCGCACCGTAAACCTCAACCGAGAAGAGGTGCTGGCCATCGCCTTAGCCGAGAAAGCTGCGCGCCGCCAACTAGACGAAACCAGCGGAGCGGTCTTTTCCCAAATCGTATCGAAAGTTCAGCGCTCCTCTTCCTGAGATCCCTAACCCGGATAGCTTTCGTCGGCGAGCCTATCCTCGAAGTGGGCAAGAGATTTCGGACCGAACCAGAAAAACACCAGCATGCCTTTATACTTCGAACGCGACGGCTGGGAGAGCGACGGGGAGCCCGGCACGCCCTTAGTTTTGGTTGCAGGATTAGCTACCGATCTCGTGTCCTGGACCCTACAAAGAGAGGCTCTGAACGGAACCCGGCCCGTGCTGGTCTTCGACCACCGCGGGATCGGGCGGTCCCCGGAGAGCTCGGTACCGTTCAGCATCGAGGACCTAGCCGAGGACCTCCACCGACTGCTCGACGAGCTCGGTGCAGGACCGGTAGACCTGCTCGGGCATTCGATGGGCGGCGCGGTGGTCCAGACCTTTCTGCGCCGCTATCCTAATCGTGCTCGGCGGGCGGTGCTGGCCTGCTCTTTTGCGAAACCCTCCAAGAAGATGGAGCTGATCGCCCAAGGTTGGGTGGACGCACTTTTCCGGAGGGTCTCCGCCGACGAGCTGGCTCAGACTCTTTTTCCGTGGCTCTACACAGAGCAGTTTTTGGAAAAGCATTATCAGGTCTGCCTAGACGCTCTAACGGCCCACCCCTATCCCCTCGACCCCCAAACAGTGATGGCTCAGCACCAAGCCATGGCCGCCTTCGACAGTCGCGACTGGCTCAAAGAGCTGCGACATCCGATCATGGTGCTCTCCGCCGAGCGCGACCTTCTGGTCGAGCCGAACCACGGCGAACAGCTCTCGAGCGGCTTAAGGAACGCCCGCAGCGCTACAGTCCCAGGCGGGCACTCCTGCATGCTCGAGTCGCCCGGCCCCTTCCTTCAGTGCGCCTTGGACTTTCTGGACCAGGCTTGAGTCTCGGCCCCGGGTGCCGGAAGCTCAGTAAGACTCCTGCGGTGCCGGGGCCTTCTGGGTATCCATAGGAGACAGCTCTCCGAGCAGCTCTAGGGCCTCCTCGCGGGTCATCTCCATCGTCATACCGTCGAGAAACAGCTGAACGGCTCCGTCTTGCTTGAGGACCTTGACCTGGTCGGGGGACCCCGGTTCTCCGATGGCGATCTCGCCATCTCTAGGGTCCTGAAGAAAGGTCTCTATCGCCTGGGTCCACTGTTTTTCGTTCGAGATCTGCACTCGG
>CAZDLH010000663.1:0-1891 GCA_964505925.1 uncultured Burkholderiales bacterium | reverse complement strand
TCGAACTGCGTCGCGCACTCCAGTCTGCACGAATCCTGTCGCTGGCCGAACGGACACCGTGCGCAGTAGCAGTCCAGAGCGTGCAGGGCTCCTGGCAGGCCCGGCTCCAGCGGTGGACGACGGTAGTCGCCCGATAGCGACAGCGCCCCCATGCTAGCCCCGTGATAGGAGCGATAGCGCGAGATGGTCTTGTACCGTCCGGTCACCAGGCGGGCGATCTTGAAAGCGTTCTCTACCGCCTCGGATCCACCGAGGGTGAAGAACACCCGGTCGAAGCCCGGCGGCGCCAGCTCCAAGAGTCGGGTAGCGAGCTCCTCTTTGGCCGGGAAGGTGTGATTCGGTAAAGCCAAGCAGAACCTCTGAGCTTGTCGGGCGATAGCCTCCTGCATTCGGGGATGACCGTGGCCTAGATTCGCCTGGAAGCTCAAAGAGGCCAGATCGAGCCACCAGCCGTCGGTGGTCTCAAAGCGGGCTCCCGAGCCTCCTACGATCTCTGGAACACGGGCTTTCGGTTGGACGCTCCAGGTGGTGAAGAACGGATGGGGGGCTGGGAGGCTATTCACGATACTCCTAAGGCTCCTCGAAGCGGTAGATATTGGGGGACTGGTCCGGGTCGGCCGCCGAGCGGGCCCACACCTCGGCCCGACCGCAGTCGAGCAGAACTCGGGCGCAGGTGGCCACCCCGTGGGGGTTCTCCGAAGAGGAGCGGTCGGTGAAGATGGAGTTAGGGAAATCGTCCCGACACCCCATCATCTCCCACATCTCCAGCGGTCCGGGCTCGGGCTGGGCGCTCAGCAGCCGAGTGGCTTGTTGAAAGCGGTGCTGAGTGGTACTGGTGGCGGCGATCTGGCTGAGAGCCGCGAGGTCCGGCGCCAGACAGTGATTGGTGTGCACGTACGGCCCCGGCCCTCCGTAGACCTGAACCTCCTTGGTTCCGCTCTTCTCCCAGGCTACGGTCTCGGTGCGGTCGGCCAGAATATAGTGATGACCGCTCCCCACCGGCGTCTCTCGCAGCACCTTCTCAGCGCCCTGGGTCGTTCCGGCCAGCAGCATGGCCCGAACCAGAGTGGGCCAGGAGACCCCAACCCGTGCGTCGCTCATGACCAGGTTGTTGATTCCCACCGCTAACCCGTCGCGGGTCAGCCCGCACAGGCCCAGACATCCGGTGATGGTCATCACCCAGCAGCCCTCGTCCGGCAGCAGCATCATCATGACGAACGGGGTGGCAGTGGCGTGCATATCCCAGGTCTGGCCCACCAGCACTTCGCTACCGTGGCGCACGTGCAGAATGCTGCACCCCTCCTCTAGTCGGTCCCCCTCCTCGAGCTTCAGATCCCGCAGGTCGGTGTAGTGATTTAGGATCAAAAGGTCCGTCAAAGAGAGCCCGGAGCCCTCAGCGATCCCCACGAACTCTTCGAAGAGCTCTCCGTGATACCGCTCCAAGATCGGCAGGTGCGCTTCGGCTTGGCTTCGGACCAGGTCTGGAGTGCGCTGATCCCAGGCGGCCATGATGAGCTCGGTGCGGATCTTCGCTAGGTCCCGAATATCGGCGGCGAACGATTCGCCGTGGATCCGCCCCCGCTCCCGGGAGCTCAGCCCGGATTCGTATCGCAGCTCTTTCATCTGGCTACACCTCGGGCACGGTCAGCGCTCGAACGCTGTCGGAAAAGCGCAGCGGTGCGCCGGTCTTCGCCTGCAGCTCCTCCCGGCTGAGCCCCTCGAGCATCTCCTCGACCAAAAAGCCCTCCGGGGTAACCCGGATCATTGCAAGATCGGTGATCACCAGGTCCACCGTAGCCGGAGCGGTCAGCGGGAACTCGCAGTCTTGGACTAGCTTGGGGTTGCCGTACTTGTCGGTGTGGGTGGTCAAAATCATAGTCTTGCGAGCTCC
>CAZDLH010000662.1:0-1898 GCA_964505925.1 uncultured Burkholderiales bacterium | reverse complement strand
GAAGAGGAGGCCTTTCCCGATCCCGAGAAGCGCCCGCCCATGGAAGAAGAGTTCCAGCGGGAGGCTATGCCCCACCTCGACGCCCTGTACCGTCAAGCGCTACGCCTTACGCGCAACGAGAAGGACGCCGAGGATCTAGTGCAAGACACTTTTTTGAGGGCGTTCCGCTTCTGGGGCTCCTATCAGTCTGGCACGAACTGCAAAGCCTGGCTCTTTCGTATTCAGAAGAACCTCTTTTTGAATCGGGTCGACAAAGCCAAACGCAGCTTCGACGAAACCTCGCTCGACGACACCGAAGAGTGGTACCTCTACAGTCAACTCAAGGACGGCCCGCTCGAAGAGGTGCGCAACGATCCGGCCAACATTTTCGAGGTGAGAAACTGGGGTGAGCAGATCCAGGCCGCCATCGACGACCTTCCCGACGAGTTTAGAGAACCGCTGGTCCTCTTCGACGGAGAAGGCTTATCCTACCAGGACATCTCGGATCTGCTCGAGATCCCGATAGGCACGGTCCGCTCCCGACTCAACCGCGCTCGCAAGAAGCTTCAGAAAGCCCTAGCGCCGGTGATGCTGGCCGAGCTTCGTACCCTCTAGAGACCGCCGACCAACATCCACTTCGAGAGCGACCCGCGGGATCGCAAAGGAGCCCACCCCGAACGGGTGGACTCCACGCTGAAAAGACTGTTCCCAACAGAAAGTGCAACGTCCCGGCGCGCAGCCGAGGTCCGTCCGCTTTCCCGAAGCGGACTACAGGATGGCGTCGTCTTGGCTGTGCGAGCGCACGACCGTGATGAAGTGAGCCATAACCTCCCGAGCGATGGGGAGGACCTCCCGCTTCAGAATCAAGGTCACAGCCTGGCTTCCGTTGCAGCCCTCGGCCTCCGCCACCTTGGTCACCTTATCGTCGGTGAGCCAACCGGAAGTGGGGATGCGATAGCCCAGTTCGAGAAAGTACTTATTCGACTTTCCAGCGTCCGAACTGGTGCGGAGGACCACTTCGTGGAGAGCCTTCGAGTGCGGCCCTTCCTTCATCTGGTCTTCGATGGTCTTCTGGTTGCTGACCGCGGGGGCCGAGAGGATGAGTAGATTCCCGGCCTCGAACGGCTGGGTCTTCTCAAAAGCGAAAGTCTTGGCGCTCGGAACGTCAAGAAAGCGTAGCCCTCCGAGTTTGGTGGGCGAGCCTTCCGCCACGTACTCACCGTAGATCTCGGTGAGCAGGATGTCGATCTGCTCTCCGATACGAGCTAGGTCCAAGTTAAGTTTTGCTTTTGTCGCCATAAATCTCTTCCTCGTCTGTCTTGGGTCGCCCTCGGCGCCCGAACCGGCAGGCTTATCGCTCCTGCCGGGATCTCCTTTTCCACAGAGGCCCCTCGGTCAAACTCCCGCGGGTCCCTCTCCAACCCTAAAGAGTGACGAACCGGGCCCGCTCGATACCGGCCAGACTCGAGATCCGCTCCTGGGTCGCTGGCTCGGGGGCGTCATCGATCGACATAACCATGATGGCCCGAGTGCGAGCCGAAGCCCTCCCCACTTGCATCTCGGCGATATTGATGTCGCGCTCTCCCAGAACGCTCCCCACACGCCCGACCACCCCCGGCTCGTCGTTCTGCCAGGTAACGAGTTTGTGCCCCTGAAGAATGACCGAAAGCCGCAGCCCGTCAAGCGAGACGATCCTCGGCTGATCGTCTTCATAGATAGCGCCCATCGCCGCCATACTACCGAGATCGGTGGTCAGCTTCAGCTCCACCACGCTAGAGTAGATAGCCGAGGTCGGCGCCTTGGTCTCCAGCACCTCGACACCGCGCTCCTGGGCCACCAGCTGGGCGTTCACAAAGTTCACCGTCTCCGGGCTACCGCACGCCAAGACCCCTTTCACCGCTGCCTTGGTCAGCAGATCG
>CAZDLH010000661.1:0-1902 GCA_964505925.1 uncultured Burkholderiales bacterium | reverse complement strand
TAAAAAGAGAATGGGGAACAAGGCGTTACCGACGGCCCCACCGTCGAGCCCCACCATGGCGTTGCCGTAGACCCCCTTGGGGTCGTCTCGGACCGCATCGAGCCACCCCCCGGAGTACCGAACCAGGCCTAGGAGGTCGCCGTCGGTCTGTCCTAAGAGTTCGGGCGGAAAGTGTTCCCCCAGCCCGTACAGCTCATCGACCTCCGGTGCGCTGAGCGTGAACCGTTCGCCCCCCTCGGCGGTGGCCCCCAGAAAATCGAGGCGATATCGCTGCATCGCCTCGCCGGACTGCTGCCGGACCTCCAAGCTCACGCTGCCAGGGGCAGACCCGGGGCTCACCGTCAGTTCGGTAGAGCCGTCTAGAGTGAGGGTGTCCCCCAGCGACAATGTCTCAGGGGAGCCAGGCCCATCAGGGTGATGGAACGGCGCCTCAAGGCTCCAGATGGGAGTGGGTTCCGGCGGCGTTTGAACCCCCGGGGGCAGATAAGCAAACAGCAGCGAACGGCTGTCGAGGGGACGGAGCAACAGTGTGCCGGCATCGGACTCTACCCGGTGGGTCGGAGTCCAGGCCGCGGCCGTCCCGATCAAACAGAAGAACAGAAAATGGATGAGTGCTAAACGGTGGCGCATCCCGGTGGATACCCGAATGTGCCGTCGGTGACCTCCCCCAGATGCAGCTAAAAAGACGAAAGCGTTACGGCGGTTACGGCGGTTACGGCGCCCAAGCGGTCTCGTCGGTCACGAAGCCGTCGTCGACCCACTCCGTCTGCTCGTCTTCCGGCAGACGACCGGTGTCCTTCCAGAAAATGAAAGTGTAGACGCCTGCGTTGTCGACTCGGGTGTGCTGCAGCCGAAAACCGCGACGACCCAGCTCGTTCAAGGCCCGTCTCATCTCTTTGATCTCGGGGCCGACGGTGACCACTTCGTATTCGATGAATGTGGATGCCATGAGGTGAGCTTCAAGGCTCCGCGGCTCATCCCTGTCCGCCTCTTAGAGAATCGCCGCCGAGCTGTTCAGAACGGGACTCCTTCCGTCGGACGTCGAACGTGAGGGGTATGAAGGCCTTGCTGTCGACCAGCGAAATACCTCGAGCGAACTGCGATTGGAAAGCGGTGGACCGTTGCCGGAGCTGTTCCCACCCGAACGCCCAGGGCTCGGTTCGGTGCGGGGGTTGCGGCCGCCTCAGCCGCTTCGACGTCAAAACCGTGACCCCGCAGGTCATCGGAACGGTCGCTCGCTGGCTCCGCCAAGGGTTGGAATTCACGATCCTGGGCCTTCTCGTACTCGTGGTTCTAGCGGTTGCGGTACGGCTAGCTCCCCTCTTGGTGGTCTTTCCCCTAGTGCTCCTGGCCCTTCCCCCATCGGCGAGCCGGGGCGGGCGCACGGTGGTGCGCCGGCGCTCACCCCGCTCACCCGAGATGGTGCGCCAACGCCTGGTCTAACTCGGGGGCGTGGAATTCGAACCCGGAGTCCAGCAAACGCGCGGGGACCGCGGCCACCCCATCGAGCAGCATTCCGGCTTGCTCTCCCAAGAGGAGACGGAGCGGCCCCTCCGGGACCCGCAGCAGCAGCGGTCGGCCCAGCCGCTGGGCGAGCCTCCGGGCAAACCCCTCCTGGGAAACCGGGTTGGGTGCCGTGCCGTTGAAGGCCCCTTCGAGATCGCTGCGGTTCAGGAGATGGAAGATCGCCCCCACTAGGTCGTCGATGTCGATGAAGCTCTGGGGCTGCTCACCGCCTCCGAGCACCGCGCCCAGCCCCAATCGGAACGCCGGAAGCTGCGCTGCGAGGAGCCCACCCGATGGGCTCAAGACCAGACCCGTCCGCATCCAACAGACCCGGATCCCGGCCTTGCGCGCCGGCTCGGCTGCCGACTCCCAAGCGCTGCAGACCCTGGCTAAGAA
>CAZDLH010000660.1:0-1905 GCA_964505925.1 uncultured Burkholderiales bacterium | reverse complement strand
GCCATCGGTCTGTCCTGCGTTCAGCTACCGGAGTCCCACGGCATCATCTTTCCGGGCGGATACTACCTCTTAGAAGGCGCTCTGCGGCAGTTCGAGGGAGAGTTCGAAGGGATGCTCCTAGCCCGGACGCCGTTGGCCTCCCCCAACGGTGAAGACGTACTGTACGTTTTTCGAAACCCGGACTCCGGCGAAGCGATCCTTTTGAGCTACAACCTCGTCTCCCGAGAGATGAGCACCCCCATTCGCTGCCACGGATTTTCGCTTTTCGACGACGGTTTAACGGTGATCTTTCGGTCCGACGAGAACCAGGAGTCGTCCAGGGTTCACCCGCTCCAGATCTGGCAGACCCCGTTTATGACCGCCGAGAACTACGAGATGACACCGCGGTCGGGGTCCCACCTAGAGAGGATCGGCAACGCCGAGCTAGTCCGGGGCGTCTCCGACTGTCTTTCCATCGCTCGCCGAATTCGAGAGCAGACCCCTTCTACTTTAACTTACGGGGACCTCATCCGTTCGGTAACCCGGGCCATCGACACCCACCACTGGCTCGATCACGCCGAGGTCGGCAGCATCGCTTCGGTACTCAAAGAGGTCCGCGGCACCTCCGAGCTCGTGCTTCAAGAGTTCGACAAGGTCGAAAACCTTAGAAAACAAGCCGCTCAAGACCTAGAAACGATCGACGCGGAGATGGGCCAGCTCCTCCGGACACTGCGGGGCGACGAGTGGGAAGAGCTCGACCCGTATATCTCGGGTCTCGATCACCTGCGCTCTCTTCGGGGTCGCACCCTCACCGCGATGGAAGCGCGCTATGCGAAGACCGAGCGCCTAAAGACCATCGAGAAAACCATTGTCGAGCGCTTCGACAGTCTCTCGGAAGCGGCCGTCAATTTTCTTCTGGATCGAGATGCGTTCGGCCCCTATCGCGAACGCATCGCACAAGTCGAAACGGACCTGGCTCAGGTGGACCGGGCCACCGAAGTGCCTCTTTTGGCCGAAGAGCTCTCCGAAGTGGGGAAAGGGCTCGAGATCCTTCAAGAGATCTTAGCCACGCTCAAGGTTGAAGACCCCACCCTAAGGACCCAGATCCTCGAACAGATCTCCGAGGTCACCTCGCACCTGAATCGGGTGCGAGCCATGGTAGCCAACAAGCGCCAACAGCTGGGCGAACAGGAGTCCATCGCGGAGTTCGGCGTGCAGTTCAAGCTGTTCAGCCAGAACGCCCAGAGCGCTCTTTCGCTAGCCGACACTCCGGAAAGAGTAGACGAGAGCCTCTCCGGCCTACTCTTGAGCCTAGAGGAGCTCGAAGCCAAGTTCGGCGAGTTCGACGCCTTTCTGGGAGACCTGTACGAAAAGCGCGAGGAGATCCTCAGCAGCTTCGCCAGTAAGAAGCAGGTTCTCAGCGACCAGCGCCAGCGCCGGATCGACCAGTTGGTGGGGGCGGCCGATCGCGTCCTCGAAGGTATCGTACGACGGGCCACCACGCTCAAGGACAGCGAAGCGCTGAACACCTTCTTCTCGTCGGACCCGATGGTGATGAAGGTTCGGGATCTCTCCGACAAGCTGCGCGAACAGAACGATGACGTCCGCGCCGAAGAGCTCCTCGCCCGACTGAAGAACGCCCGTCAGGAATCTACCCGAGGGCTACGAGATCGCCAAGAGCTCTTCGAAGACGGCGAGAACGTGGTTCGACTCGGGCGGCACCGCTTCTCTCTCAATACCGAACCTTTGGGCCTATCCCTGGTGCCTCGAAACAGCGAGATGGCCTATCACATCACCGGAACCGACTACTACGAACAGGTTTCCGATCCCGAGTTTCAAGCGACCAAAGTGTTCTGGGACCAAGAGTACGTCTCGGAGAATCGAGAGGTCTATCGAGGTGAATTCCTCGCCTACTGTCTTTTCGAC
>CAZDLH010000659.1:0-1908 GCA_964505925.1 uncultured Burkholderiales bacterium | reverse complement strand
CCGGGCGCCGGCTTCGTTCGAAGGGTCCTCCAGCTCGGGGTCCGCACCCTCGATCGGCTGGCCCAGGTCGGCCTGCTACCGGGCGGTCAGGTCCTCGTGATCTGCGTTAGATCCTAGCGGCCCGCTCCGGTCTCATCAGCTGGGGCTAGCTGGTCTCGACCGTACCGGGCTTGCTGGATTCGCCCGGCGCTAGAGGCTGTTCTTGTACACCTTGCCGCCCTTCATGATCAGCTTGAAATTCGCTTCAGGGTCGGTCAACACAGACAGGTTCTCCAAGGGGTTCCCCTCTACCAGCAAGAGGTCGGCCAGAGCCCCTGGGGCGATCACCCCTACCTCGGCCCCGTACGGGTTGCGCGGTCCGCTCAGCCCTAAGAGCTCTCCGTTGTTCGAAGTGATCAGCCGACAAGCCTGAGCCGGCGTATACCAGCGGGTCAGTTTCCCGATCAGCAGGCTCTGCCGATGGGTCGCTCCCGGACTGAATAGAATGTCGGTGCCCCAAGCCGTCTTCACCCCGTACTTTATGGCCAGCTCGAAGGCGCGATCGGTGCCGCGCGCCACCTCCAGCTGCTTCTGGCGAGCCGCGCCGGTGTGGGGGTTGGCCAGCTCATCATCGAGAAACGACTGCAGGCACCACCAGGCTCCGTGGTCTGCGATCATCTTCACGGTTGCCTCATCGGCCAGCTGCCCGTGGTCGATACAGCGCACCCCGGCTCTCAGCGCCTCTCGAATGGCCCTGGGGGTGTAGGCGTGTACGGTGACGTAGGTGCCCCAGTTGGCCGCGGCCTCCACCGCCGCCCGGAACTCCTCTTCGGTGTACTGGCTCACGTCGATCGGGTCGTACTGCGAGGAGACGCCGCCCCCGGCCATCAGCTTGATCTGGCTGGCTCCCAGCATGAGCTGCTCCCGAGTTCGGCGCAGCACCTCGGGGACGCCGTCGGCGATCGCCGTAGCCCGGATCCGCTCGGCGTAGGTCAAAGGCGCATCGTTGGCCCGAGGGATCTCGTACGGCAGGCGAAAATCGCCGTGGCCGCCGGTCTGGGATATCATGGCGCCTGAGGGATAGATGCGGGGGCCCGGCACCAAGCCCGCATCGATAGCCTGCTTGATCCCCAACACCGGGCCGCCCAGATCTCGCACCGAGGTGAATCCCCTCATCAGGGTAGCTTCGGCCTCTCGCCCGGCGGCGATAGCGACCATCCCGAAGTCGGCCATCATAGCCTGCTCTTTAGAGACCCCGGCGAAGGCGGCGTGCCAGTGGGCGTCGATCAGTCCGGGCATCAGGGTTAAGCCCCGGCCCTCGATCACCCGATCGGCCGAAAGGTCCGAGCTAGCCCCTAGAGCTTCGATCTTGTCGCCTCGAATCAGTACCCCTGTGGGCACCGTAAGTCGATCGCTACGCCCATCGAAGACCCGCACATCCCGGATCAGAACGGACGGCATCGCGCCCTCGGCAGGCTGAGCTGCAGCCGGAGGGGAGCCCGCCAGAAGCGCCAGGAGTAGGGCCAGTAGGTAGGGAGCAGGTCGATTTCGCATCCGTCTCATTTCAGAGGCGGTCGCACCGATCTCCTGCCCGAGAAAGAGCGAGCCAGACCGCCACGAAGAGCGAAGGCCCAGAGCTTTGCGATGAGCTGCGGGGGGCCGCCGATCGTCTCACCGACCTATATCGGGCGGAGGGCTACTTCACCGTCCTGGGCCGCCATACCGGCCCAGGAGCCGCAAGCTCGAGGAGTTCGACCTCCTCGAGCCCCAGAGCGCGGTCTGGACCGGGCCCGAGGGGCAGAAGAACACCCTGACCGGATTCCACTGTATCGACCGCGACAAGCTCAAAGATCTCCCTGCCAAAGTGCTGACCGGGATGGTGAGCTCCGGGGAGATGGACCTGATCTATGCCCATCTCTTATCGTTGGA
>CAZDLH010000658.1:0-1910 GCA_964505925.1 uncultured Burkholderiales bacterium | reverse complement strand
TAACGCGGTCCACCGTGGTCGCTGCTGAGTTGGTGTGGAGGGTCGCGTACACCATGTGTCCGGTCTCTGCAGCCGAGATAGCGATCGCCGTGGTTTCGAGGTCGCGCATCTCACCGATGAGGATCACGTCCGGGTCCTGACGCAAGACGTGTTTGAGAGCGTTGTAGAAAGAGTGAGTATCGAAACCTACTTCACGCTGGGAGATCACACAGTTCTTATCTTTATGGAGAAACTCGATGGGGTCTTCGATAGTGACGATGTGGGAGCGCTTGCTCTCGTTGATGTGGTTGATCATCGCCGCCAGGGTCGTCGACTTACCCGAACCGGTCGGGCCGGTCACCAGCACGAGTCCGCGCGGACGGAGCGCGAGATCTTTGATGATGGGAGGCATCTTGAGCTCATCGAGGGAGAGCGGTCGAGCCGGAATGACGCGCATCGCCGAACCCCAAGTACCCCGCTGGAGATAGATGTTGACACGAAACCGTGAGAGCCCGGGTACCGAGTAAGCGAGGTCGAGCTCCTTCTCAGCGATGAACTTCGCCTTCTGCTCGTCGGTCAAGATGCTCTCGCACATCGCGCGCACCGCATCAGCCGTCAGGATCTCATAGGTGGCCGGAGTCAGTTCACCGTCCACTCGAATCATCGGCGCCGAACCCTGCTTGATATGTAGGTCGGAGGCCCCCCGCTCTACCATCAGGTGGAGCAGGTCGTCGATAGATAGTACGCCTGCCTCTAAGGAATTATCACCGCCGAGTGTGTCCATGGAATCACGATCTCCTTAATAAGTTACCGTTTGCCTATTCTCGTCCGGCGAGTTTAGAACCTCTGTACTTGCGGCTTCTCCTGGATTCCCAAGGGGACCGAACCGACCGTCGGTCGAGATCAGCGCCCGGCTCCATCCCAAAGGGAGGTCTCCAGAGAGGGGCTCGCGTAGTGGCTCCGCATCGTGACGACCGGCATCAGCTCCGCCTCTAGTGACCACTTCCACCCCGCTTTAGGCCCCCCTCCCCGAGCGCTCTACACGCTCTATCGTTGGTACCTCAAGACGGCTCGGGACCTCCCCTGGCGACGAGAGGCGACGCCCTACATGGTACTGGTTTCCGAGACCATGCTCCAACAGACCACGGTGAGCGCGGTGATCCCGGCCTTCGAGCGCTGGATGGCGCGATTCCCAACTTTGGAAGCCCTCGCCGAAGCCCCCCTCGACGACGTACTGAGCTGCTGGTCCGGCCTCGGCTACTATCAGCGGGCTCGCCGTCTCAAAGCGGCCGCCGAACAGCTCTGCGAGCTAGGCGTCTTCCCGTCCACCCGAGAAGAGCTCCTCGGCCTGACCGGAGTCGGCCCCTACACGGCCGCGGCGATCGCCTCCATCGCGTTCGATCAGCCGGTGCTGTCCATCGACACCAACGTAGCCCGCGTTCTGCTACGCTATCGCGGCCAGAGCTTGTCGGCGACCTCCCAGCCGGTCCACCGCGAACTGCGCGCCGAACTCGAACCGAGCTTCCGAGAGCTGCAGACCCGAGGCGTCGAGCCGGGACAGCTCAACCAAGCCTTGATGGAGTTGGGCGCCACGGTCTGTCGAGCCCACTCCACCGCCTGCCCCGACTGTCCCTGGAAGAGCGGGTGCCGCGCCCATCGCTCGGGCACGGTGATGGAGATCCCCGCCCCCAAGAAGCAGGCCTCTCCGAAGATCACACAGGGACGGGTCCGTTGGGTAGAGCACGACGGTCGCATACTGCTGGTTCGAGGCACCAGCTTGGGTCTGCTCGGTTCACTCTTTCAGCCGCCCATCTCGTTCGCGGAGGCGGATCGGGAGCACCCTATCGAACGCTTCGTAGCGGGGCTACCGGAGGGTACGCCTCGACGGGCTGGGTCGAAGTCGGCCCCGTTCGAGTACCGCATCAGTGGGC
>CAZDLH010000657.1:0-1911 GCA_964505925.1 uncultured Burkholderiales bacterium | reverse complement strand
GCTCGCGCAAGCCGCGGCACTCCGGGGATATCGCTGCATCTTCACGATGCCCGACAAGATGAGCCAGGAGAAGGTCCGTTTGCTCAAAGCGTACGGAGCTGAAGTGGTGATCTGCCCGACGGCGGTCCCTAAAGAGTCCCCCGAATCCTACTACTCGGTAGCCGATCGCCTCGAATCCGAGATCCCGAACGCCTTTCAGCCGAACCAGTACTACAATCCGGAGAACCCGAAGGCCCACTACGACTGGACAGGTCCGGAAATCTGGCATCAGATGAACGGAAACCTCGATGTTTTCGTAGCGGGAATGGGTACCGGAGGCACCATCAGCGGATGCGCGAAATACTTTAAAGAGCAGAGCGACCGAGTTCACATCGTAGGTGTGGACTCCGAGGGCTCCCTATACACCTCAGATGAGGTTCGGCCGTACAAAGTCGAAGGCATCGGTGAAGATTTCATCCCCGCCACCATCGACCTCGATATCATCGACGAGATGGTCACCGTCTCCGACCGCGACTCCTTCGTAACGGCCCGGCGGTTAGCTCGAGAAGAGGGGATCCTAGCCGGAGGCTCCTGTGGAGCGGCCCTATTCGGTGCGCTGCAGGTTGCTCGCCGCTACCCCGAAGGTACCAACATCTTGGTCATCCTCCCCGACGGCGGCCGGAGCTACCTGTCGAAGTTCTTCTCCGATGAGTACATGAAAGAGAACGGCTTCTGGGATCCCACCACCGATACATTCTCCGTCAAGGAGCTGCTAGAGAACCGAAAATCGAACCGAGAGCAGTCGGTGGTCACCATCGATTCTCGAGCATCGGTTCAAAACGCCATCGCCCTGATGAGAGAGCACAACATCTCTCAGCTGCCCGTTCTCGAGGACAAAGAGCTGGTCGGCTCGGTTCAGGAGACCGTCCTGATGAACCGGATCTTCGAGGACGGTAGCTGCCTAACTCAACCGGTCCACGAGATCATGAGTGAAGCCTTGCCGGCGATCAGTAGCGATACGAAGGTGACTTCGGTCTACCAGCTGCTCTTGGAGGGTCGTCCGGCGGTGCTGATCCTCGACGAAAATCAACACCCCAGCGGGATCGTCACCAAGATCGATCTCATCGACCACTTCTGCCGCACCAAGCAGAAGGTTACGGGCTAGCCCAAACTAGGTCCTAAACTCCCCACTTTGAATAAGGGTCCAGCGGTCGCTGGGCCCTTATTCAGATTCTCTTCACGGTACACGAGGTAAGCACTGCCTGGAGAACCGACTCGAATACCCCTATCTATCGATTTCCGTTCGGACAAAAGGGTTCTGACCAAGGGGTCAACCAAGACGGATAAAGGCCCTCCGGAGCGCACTCCTGAGGGCCTTTATCGATCCCTATCGAGACGAAGACCGACTAAGGGGCCGGCGTGGGGGCCGGGACGGTCTCGGCTTCGGGCGCCGGGGCCTCCGATTCGGTCGGAGCTTCCGAGCCCTCGTCCTGATTCAGACTGTCGAGAAGGATCTGACCGATCGTAGCCACCTGTTGGTCTCGGGTATGCTGCCCGATGTCCACCGCCACCTCGAAGTCTGCCCGAGCGGCGTCTTCCCGCCCGGCCTGTAGGTGCAGCTGACCCCTTTGAATATAGAGTTGGCCATCCCCGGGCCGAAGTTCGATGGCTTCGTCGAGGTAGCCGACGGCCGCAGTGGGGTCTTCAGCGTGGGCAGCCGTGTACGCCCGCAATCTCAGCAGCTCCGCCTTATAGCGCTTGGCCTCCTCGGCCCCCTGCTCTTCCTCAGTGGCGATCGCCTCATCGAGGAGACCCACCGACTCTTCGATGAGGGTCTCCGCTTCATCGAGACGCTCTTGAAGCAAGAGGTTCTTGGCTAGCTCTTGTCGAGCGAACCCCTGATTGGGGTCTTGCTCCAACGCTTTCCGCAGG
>CAZDLH010000656.1:0-1918 GCA_964505925.1 uncultured Burkholderiales bacterium | reverse complement strand
CGCTCGCGATCAGGCGGATGCCGTCGTTCAGGGGCAAGCCCGATTTGACGGCGCGCACGATGATGTCCAGCGCGTTGGGAAACTCGTTCAGGAAGGCCTTGACCCGCCGCGCGCGCATGAAGGACACGAACCAGCGGGGCAGTCCGAACACGCCGGCAAGGAAGGCGCCCGGAAGCACGAGCATCGGCGCACCGAGAAAAAGCGCCACGAGGGTCAACACCGCGCCGGTGACGACCGAATAGATGTAAAACCGCTCCATGGTGAGCTGCATGCCCGCCTGGCGGATCTGCACCTTGAGCGGCGGCTTCTTGATGTTCTTGTCTTTCGCCTTTTGCTTCTCGTCGAGGTCCTTGAGCCTCACTGATTCGTCCTCAATCTACCCACAGGTTCCCTAGGTACGGATCTATCTGCCGGCGGTCCTGCTCGCGCTCCAACCAATCGGCCACCGCTGCCTGGATCGGTGGGTGCATCGTGAGCCCGCGCACCTCATCGGCGGTGAACCAATCGCTGCCCGTGATGCGCTCTTCATCGGGGAGACTCACCTCGGCGCCATCGGCTTCCCCTTCGAACATCAGGTGCACGATGTGGCGACCTCCGTCTGGGGAGATCGTTTCGCAGCAGAAAAGGAGCTTGCCGACCTTCACTCCCAAAGCGGTCTCTTCGACCACCTCCCGGGCGCCTGCGGTATGCAGCGTCTCGCCCCAGTCGAGCCCTCCCCCTGGAAGCAGCCAGTAGGAACGGCCGTCCTTGGTGTGTTCGACCAGAAGAACCTGGCGCTCTCGGCGGATCGCGACCGCCACACGTAGGCGAGGCCTGCGCTCCTGGGTCACGTCAGCCTCCGTAAGTCCGCTGGCGGCATAGCTGTGCTCCTTCCCGCCCGGACGAAGGCTCCCTTCTAAGCCTTCCCGTTGGGGGCGGGCCGTCCGGCCCCACTCTAGGCCGGGGCCCACTGCTGTACCAGACGTAGCCCCGGGAGGTAGTTGGGGCACGCTGTCAAGCAAGCCTGGAGGCGCCGGATACCCCCCTCGACATCCCGGGCCGCGAAACAGGACAGCGCCTGGTTATACCGCACACCGGGATGGTCTGGGAATCGCCGCAGCACCTCTTCGTACAGCTGGTCGGCCCGAGCCAGGTCCCCTTTCCGAGCCGCGCGATTCGCTCGAGCCAGGTTCGAAAGCTCGAGATCCCGGCCTAGGCTAGCTCGGAGCCCGCAGAGCACCGCGTTGGGCACCCCCAAAACGAAGAGAGCGTTGGCCACCAAGAGTTTGGTCGACAGCGTTATGGCGCAGGCGTCACACATGTGGTGTCGCTTCTGGCGGAGGCCCCAAAGCACCAAGAGAAAATAGAAGTACAGCTCGGTATAGCCTTGGACCCGGTCGTGGTAGCCGCACTGATCGCACGTTCGATACACGTTTGCGCTCCTCACCGTGTTCAGCTCGCCCCCAAAGATCCTCTCGCAGTAGCGACAGTAGGAGTAGGGGGCTTCCGGCAGGTCTGAGAGGTCCGCCACGCAGCTGCACGCCGGACAGCGCACCGTCCGGTACAGATGCCCGCGCCCCTCGCTCTCCAAGCGCAGCCGGCTCCTTTGTGCGTCCAGCACCGAGCAGTATCGGTCCACCTTCCCCTCCAGGTTCAACTTCCCGTTGCCGTAGACGTGAAGCACCAGAAAATGGTCCTGAAGCTTCCGGAGAAGACCCCCTGGGAAAGCCTCGACCGTGGGGTTGAGTGCGAACACGACCCGCTCGTCCCGCGTCGTCGTGTCCAGGATGGCCTCGTAGGGCACCAGATGATCCCCCAGCCGAAGCCCCTCCATCTCCACTGCGCCCTTCGAAGCTCCCAACTCTAGCGAAGAGAAAAGACCCTCCGTACTCCCGTTCATCACGTAGCGGAACCTAAAGTCCGCCGTCGCAAGCTTCAG
>CAZDLH010000655.1:0-1920 GCA_964505925.1 uncultured Burkholderiales bacterium | reverse complement strand
TCCTCCGGGCCCACGCGCGGTCGGGCATGGTGAGGTTCAGGAATCGATGCCGACTCCACTTCTGATACCCCTCGGCCCAAGCAGCGTGGCTACTGCGGCCATGAAAGGGAGATACGACGAGGACCTGCACGGGCTACACTCCGATCGTGATGCTGCGGGAGCCCTGGCGATTCTCGAACCGGGTCCGCTCTCCTTGCTCGCGTCGTCGCGACCGTGGTCTGCGCTTCTCCCGGCGCCTGCAACCCGTCCCTCGAAAGGTCTCGAGCCGACCCGGAAGGGAGAGGGTTTCGAACCTCCTCGCCGTAGCAGGAGCAGCATGAAGATCCTATCACGACTGACCTGCAGCGCCGCCCTGGGCCTTCTCCTGTTCCTACCGGTTTCGGCCCAAGAGACCGTCGAGCCGGTGGATCCGACCGAAGCCCGCCAGCTTTTCGACGACGCTTACGATGAGCTCCTAGAGCGGAATCCGACCGAGCTTTCCCGCTTGGGCTCACGAGTTTTCTACGACCGGTGGGACGACCTGACCCCCCAGGAAGCCAGAGCGCGAGAGATGCTGATGGAGCGATGGCTCCAGCGCTTCGACCGCGAGTTCGAAGGTCGCGACCTCGACCCCCAGACCCGCCTGTCGCATCTCCTGTTTCGGGAGATGACCGAAAAGCAAGCTGCGGATGTGCGCTTCGCCGAGCACGACTACCCCCTAAACCAGATGTACGGTCTACAGTCGAGGATTCCCGCGTTTTTGATCTCCATCCACGCTGTGAGGGACCGATGGGACGCCGAAGACTACGTCTTGAGAATCGAGCGGCTCCCCGGCCTCTTCGAGCAGCTGATCGACGGGCTCGAGCGGCGCGAAGCCAACGGCGTCATGCCCCCCCGCTTCGTCTTCGACTACGTACTGAGCGACATCGACAACCTGCTCCGAGGGGCGCCCCTGGAGAGCGATTCCGAAGAGACGAACTCGGTCTACGCCGACTTCGAACAGAAAGTTAAGGCGTTAGGACTAGAGCCGAAGCTCGAAGACGAGCTACTGCAGAGTGGGCGCACCGCTATGCTCGAGGCCTGGGCCCCGGCCTACCGCGAGCTGCGGACCTTCGTAGCCGCCCAGAAGGAGCGCAGCGACGACCGCGACGGCGTGTGGAAGCTTCCCCAAGGCCAGGAGTTCTACGCCCACAAGCTTCAGAGCTCCACCACCACCGATCTCACGGCGGAAGAGATCCACGAGCTAGGGCTCCAGGAAGTGGAGCGGATCCATAACGAGATGCGCACCGTCCTAGAACGGATAGGGTTCGAGGGCACTCTAGAGCAGTTCTTCGAGCAGATCCGGTCCGACCCGAATCAGCTCTACCCCAACACCGAGGAGGGCCGCGCCGCCTATCTCGCCGAGGCCACCGCCATCGTAGACCGCATGGCGGAGCGCCTCGACGAGCTGTTCTTGACCAAGCCGAAGGCCGACCTAGAGGTCCGCGCGGTGGAGCCCTTCCGAGAGCGTTCCGCCGGCAAAGCCTTCTACCAGCCTCCAGCCCCGGACGGCTCCCGCCCGGGCATCTACTACGCGAACCTGTACGACATGGGGAGCATGCCGAAGTATCAGATGGAAGCTTTGGCCTATCACGAGGGGATCCCCGGACACCACATGCAGCTGTCCATCGCCCAGGAGCTCGAGGACCTGCCGCGCTTTCGTCGCCTGACTTGGCACACCCCGTACGTGGAAGGCTGGGGTCTCTACTGCGAGCTGCTACCGAAAGAGATCGGATTCTACGAGGATCCGTACTCCGACTTTGGGCGTCTGGCGATGGAGCTCTTCAGGGCCGCACGCCTCGTGGTCGACACCGGAATCCACGATAAGCGATGGACTCGAGCCGAAGGCCTAGCTTACTACCTGGCCAACACTCCGAACGCCCAGGAGGACTGCCAAAAGAT
>CAZDLH010000654.1:0-1926 GCA_964505925.1 uncultured Burkholderiales bacterium | reverse complement strand
GCCCGGCGGACCGAGCCGTTGGGCCCCCCTCCGGCAAGCGTTTCGCTTGTCGGAGGCGGGCCGTTCGCTATGGCCTGCAGACCCACCGCTGTAGCGATGGAAAGCAGGTGGGTAACACCGGTAGGAACAGGCCATCACGGAAGGGGACGAACCGGTTCGTTGGGAAGGGGCGTCTATGATACACCCGAATCTGATCCGCGCCTTACCGAAAACCGACCTACACCTGCATCTCGACGGTTCGCTCCGTATAGAATCGCTGATCGAGATGGCCAAAGAGCGTAACGTCAGCCTCCCTTCGGAGACTGCCGAGGGGCTCAACGAACTGGTGTTCAGAGAGAACTACGCTAGTCTCGCCGAGTACCTGCACGGTTTTCAGTACACCTGCGCGGTCTTGAAGGACCCCGAAGCGATGGAGCGGGCCGCCTACGAACTGGCTTGGGATAATATCGAGGAAGGGGTGCGCTACATCGAGGTTCGATTCGCACCTCAGCTCCACACCCACCGAGGGTTTTCTCTCAACGAGGTGTTGACTTCGGTGAACCGGGGGCTCGAGCGGGCCGCCCAGGAGCACCGCACCTCCGAGGCGGTGGCGGTGATGGGGGAGCCCCCCTTTCACTACGGGATCATCGTCTGTGCAATGCGTTTTTTTACCGGCGGGTTCGCGCCTTGGTACGCTCACCTGACGGACCTCTTCCAGCACGCTCCCGAAGAGCAGGTGCTCTCGATGGCCTCGCTGGAGATGGCCCGGGCGGCGGTTCGGATCCGGGACGAGGAGGGGATCCCGATCGTCGGCTTCGACTTGGCTGGGCGAGAGGACGGTTACCCTGCGGGGATGCACCGCCAAGCGTACGACTACGCTCACCGGAACTTTATGCACAAGACCGTCCACGCTGGGGAAGCGTACGGACCGGAGTCGATCTTCCAGGCTCTTACGGACCTCCACGCGGATAGGATCGGGCACGGCTACCACCTTTTTAGCCCCGCCCTCTGCAGCGATCAGGTCTCGGACAAAGAGAAGTACGTGCGCCGCCTGATCCGCTACATCGGGGATAGCCGGACGACGATAGAGGTCTGCATCACTTCGAACCTCCAGACCATGCCGAATCTGACTAGGGTCGAGGACCACGCTTTCGGGCGTATGCTCGAGGAGCGGCTCTCGGCCACCCTGTGCACCGACAACCGGCTGGTGAGCCACACCACCGTCAGTCGCGAGATCGAGCTGGCGGTGGAGGCTTTCAATATGGACCTCAACGCGCTCCGAAACACCATCATCTACGGCTTCAAGCGCAGCTTCTTTCCCGGCGAGTACACCGAGCGTCGAGCCTACGTTCGCGCCATCATCGACTACTACGACAAGCACATCGACCACTACGAGAAGACCGGTGAGGTGCTCTCTTCGAGCGTGGATCTCAAGGTTACTGTTTAAGCTGTTGGGCGCTCGGGGGGCTGCCGGCGGAGCGTTTGGTTTCTGAGGACATAAGGAGAACTGCAATGATTGTAAAGGCTGCTGTCGCGTTGGCTCCGGGCCGACCGCTCTCGATCGAAAATGTAAAGCTCCAAGGCCCTATGCGGGGTGAGTGCCTAGTGGAACTGAAGGCCACCGGCTTGTGTCACACCGACGCCTACACTCTCTCCGGCAAGGACCCCGAAGGCCTGTTCCCGTCGATCTTGGGTCACGAGGGGGCCGGCATCGTGCGAGAAGTGGGGGAGGGGGTCACCAGTCTAAAGCCTGGAGATCATGTGATCCCGCTCTATATACCGGAGTGTCGAGGGTGTAAGCGCTGCCTATCGCGCAAGACGAACATCTGCGGGGCGATCAAGAACACTCAGGCCCAGGGGCTGATGCCGGACGGCACCAGCCGGTTCTCGCTAGACGGCGAGACGGTCCACCACTCTATGGGCTGCTCTACTTTCGCTCAGTTCACC
>CAZDLH010000653.1:0-1934 GCA_964505925.1 uncultured Burkholderiales bacterium | reverse complement strand
CGTCGGCGATGAGATGGGAGTTGACCGATGCACACGAGAACCGTTACCGCGATCCGCCCGGGGGGGGCGGGGGGGGCGCCTCCAGTAGCGTGTCAGCAGTGCGACGGGAGGCTCGAGAAGGTTCAGGAAAGTCCCGGGGCGCTTCTGCGCTGCTCTTCTTGCGCTGGAACGTGGCTCACGGCTGAATGCTTGCAGCGAGTTCTCACCGATGCCGAAGCCGAGACGCCCGAGGTCGCTGCTGTGCTGGCTAAAGACGGCGAGGCCGATATCGGTCACACCTTTGCCCCATCTCGCCAGGCGCGACTGTGCCCCACCTGCTCTCAGGAGATGGAAAACCATAAATTTGAACAGTCCGGGGTCTGGATCGATTCCTGCTCTGAGGGTCACGGAGTCTGGCTCGATAAAGGTGAACTCCAGCTACTCGCGCGGCGACGCAGATCCGGTGCTCAGGCTGCGGTCGGAGTGTCGCAAGAGCAGGAGTTCGAAGAGGTGGTCAGCGATCTGCTCCTAGAGATCCTCTGATGCAGCTTCGGCCTTGAGCTTGGAACCCGGCCCCTCGGTTGTCTGCAGAAGCTCGAGGACGAGCTCTAAAAGGCGTCTCTCTCGGCTGTCCGGAAGCCTCGAGTAGCGGCTCCATCGATGGGCGATGTCGGCCAGAAGGAGCGGGTCCCGGCGCCCCAACAGCAACGGACCGAACCTTAGGGCGAGCCGCTCGGGGAGATCACGGTAGCCCTGGTCCGGTCCGTCGCTTCGAACGAAGGAGAGGATGGGGTAGAGAAACCGTCCGGAGATCAGTCGTTCCGAGCGGATGTGAAAACCGCTGTCGAGGGCCCATCTCCGGAGCCGTTCGGCGTCTCGGTTAGGCTGCAGGATCACCCGGTCGGGAACAGCGCTGGGGTGGCCCTCTAAGATGGAAGCGATCTTCCGCCCCCCCATACCGCAGATCGAGAGACACTCGACGGGACGGGTCAGAAGCGGCGCCAAACCGTCCCCTTGGAGGACCGCAATATCCGGCAGATGACGGAGAGCGTCTTTGGCTTTGCGGTACTCGTAGTCGGAGAGTTCGGTGGCGATCAGACGGGTGCAGATTCGGGCTCGGTGCAGCGCAGCTGGGAGATAGCCGTGGTCAGTACCGATGTCGGCGTGGCTTGCGGGGTGGAAACGCTGAATCTCCAGGATCACCGCGGCCAGTCTCTCATCCAAGCGCACAGCGCTTTTATCGAACCGTTCCTCGATCACCGTGGAGTGTCATTTGTGAGACAGGGGAAGGTTCCTAGCCCCCGGTCGGAAACGGTCCGGTATGCAAGAACTTAAGAAACAGGTCGAGCTCGCCTTCTCCGGTGAGCTCGACCAGCGAGCACCGGAAGTGGACAAAGCCGTTCGAGAGACCATAGCGCTGTTGGACCGCGGGCAGCTGCGGGTGGCCGAAAAGTCCGCTGATGGTTGGCGGACCAACGCTTGGGTGAAGCAGGCGATCCTTCTCTATTTCCGCCTCGCGGAGATGGAGACGATGGAGGTCGGACCGTTCGAATTCTACGACAAGGTCCCCTTGAAGCGAAACCTGGAGCAGCAGAAGGTGCGGGTAGTCCCGCCCGGGACCGCGCGCTACGGCTCGTTTCTCGAGCCGGGGTGCGTGCTGATGCCCGGCTACGTGAATATCGGGGCCTACGTAGGGGCCAACAGCATGGTGGATACCTGGGCTACCGTCGGCTCGTGCGCCCAGATCGGAGCGGGGGTCCACCTCTCTGGAGGGGTCGGTATCGGTGGGGTCCTAGAGCCGCCGTCAGCCGATCCTGTGATCATCGAAGACGGAGCTTTCATCGGTTCGAGGTGTATCGTGGTGGAGGGCTGCAGGGTCGGCGAAGAGGCCGTGCTGGGAGCTAACGTGGTGTTGACCGCGAGCACGCCCATTGTGGATGTCACCGGTTCGGAAC
>CAZDLH010000652.1:0-1936 GCA_964505925.1 uncultured Burkholderiales bacterium | reverse complement strand
TCGCGCCTCTTCAAAAGCGAGCTCGATAACCCGTTTGGCGCGGGGAGTGAAGACCATCTCTTGCTGGGTGGTTTGGCTCCCCTTACCTACGATGGCCTCCACCTCGCCGCGAACCTTTTGAAGATTCACTCCGAGGTTTTCCAGGACTTTAGCGGCGACGCTTTCACCTTCTGAAATGATCCCGAGCAGTAGATGCTCCGTGCCGATATAGTTGTTTCCCAGGCGTTGCGCCTCTTCTTGGGCCAGCACGATGGACCGGCGCGCTCGCTCGGTAAATGGTTCCCACATGGGCTGTCTGTTCGTCCTTTCCTCAGTCGATAGATGGAGACCCGCTCCATCTCACACTGTCGCTTTCAGCCTTACGAGGGCCGCTGTGCGGCACCTCTTTGGCCAGCCCTTTCGTTCTCTCTCCTGGTTTCCCCCTCGAAGAGCGGGGCATTAGAAGAGATCGTACTTCAGCAAACCTTTAGACTGTGTTTTCCAGCTGTCTAGCAGCATCGTATTCGATAGGTACAATAAGAATGAGCCCTCAGCGTTTCGCTGGGGCTCATTAGAGCTTCGTGAGAGAACCGATAGAGCGCTACAGTTTCAAGACCGGATGGGCGCCGGACTCCCAGACCGAACCCGGTGGGAAGACCTCTTTGATCTTCGCGCTTCGGTCCGGCCTTCCGGCCTGCTCTTTCAGGAAGTTGATGATGAACCGATTGGCTACCCGCCGGGCCTCCTCCTCGGTGAAGGCAGGGACCTTTACGACCGCCTCGTCGTAGGCTTCCAGCCCTCGGAGTTCGACCCGCAGGCGAAACTCGCCCATTCCGAACAGTTTTTTCAGAGCGAGTACCGGGGTGACCATCCTCTGTCGCAGGTCGATCTTGACCACCGGGTCTTGACCTGCCCGCCGGGAGATCACTTCGGCTCGCTCTACCAACTCGCGCAACTCCTGGGAGTAAGATACGCCGGGCAGCCTCTTGAGCTGCCGCAGAAACTCTTGAGCCTGTTCCGCTTTCGTGCTGTCGGCGATCAGGTCCATATACAGCTCGGCGGTGCAGCGCTGGAGGATGGGGCAGCTGGTGAAACCGGGAAGCTCCTGCATCCGAGCGATGGCTCGACGATGGACATCGGTGTTGGGGTTCTTGTGCACCGTCACCACCAGCCCCCGGGCGAACAGATGGCGCAGGGTCAAGGAGAGGTAGAAAGACGGCATGCTCTCTTGAAGGTGGGACAACACGAGCGCCTCTTGAAAGTCGCGGCAGGTCTCCATTCGGCGTAGTAGAGCTTGCGAGTGGGTCACCTGTAACCGCGGCTCCGAGGCGTAGAGAGCCACCTCGCGCAGCGCTTGGGAGAAGGCCTCGGCTTGATAACCTTCCAGAATCGAACTGCGGTCTAGCAGTTCGCTCAGCTCGCTGTACGAAAGTTTCTCTAAGTGCTTGTACGAATTCATGTTCGCTCCGTTTCTTTACCTCGACTCCTTCCTGCATTATAGAGGGGAAGCCCCAGGGTTATCTGTGAACCAGGACACACCGCTGGAGGAGGGACGGGGCGAGCCAAGCTTAGAGAGAAGCGATCTCCAGGCGATCGTCAAGGGGCAGGTTCTGCCGCAGGAGCCATCTCTGGTACGACTCCCGACGGCTGGTCAGACCGTTGTCGGCGCATAGGTTTAAGAGGCGGCGCCCGCAGGCCGCAAGCTCCACCGGATGATCGAAGCGAGCTAGAAGAAAGCACAGTTTGAGGAGCGCTTTCTCTTCCTCGGGAAAGAGGTGGACGGCGCGGCGCGCGGCTTCTAGGCTATCGGGGATACGCTCTTGCTGCAGATGGGCGTCGACTAGGTGGTACAGGTCCTCCAGGGCCGCTTCGGGGCGGTCGAGCTCGAGATAGATGGGCCCGCGCAGGCTCAAGGCCTCCACCGAGTTCGGCTCTAACAGCAGTACCCGGCGTAAGG
>CAZDLH010000651.1:0-1944 GCA_964505925.1 uncultured Burkholderiales bacterium | reverse complement strand
TTGGCAGTGGTCCTGACCTCATCCCGGTCGATCAGCTTCTGCGCCTCCTCTTGGGTGAGGACCGCGAGCGCCTCCGGCACCTTCATGCGCCGCGTCTTCCGGCGCTTCGGCATCATCGGACCCAAGATGTCTTGAACGTTGACCCCCATCTCTTCGAGTCCGTGGTTACCCATAAACGATAGCCCGGGGTTCATCGCCTCTTCCACATCGAGTTCGAGGGTGCGATGGTCTAGCTCCCCTTTGATCAGCTTCTCTTTGAGTTCGGCTCTCTCTCGCTCGAGCTCCTCGGCACTCTTGGTGGGCTCTTCGCTCTTGGAAGCGGTACCCGAGGGAGGCGAGCCGGTCTGATGCAGGCCACCCATCATCCCCATAGTCTGCTGGAAGAGAGCGGAGAGCGGATTGTCTTGGGCTGCGTCGGTCCGCTTTTTCGGGCCTGGGCACAGGTGCTCGATGAGGCGCTCGATGGCCCGCTCTCTCGCCTTGGCCTCCACCGACTCCATCTTCTCGTTCTCCACCATATGGATAGCCGCTTCCATAAGGTCCCGGACGATGGCTTCGACGTCGCGTCCGATGTAACCGACCTCGGTAAACTTGGTCACTTCCACCTTCAGGAAGGGGGCCTGGGCCAGCTTAGCCAGACGCCGAGCTATCTCGGTTTTCCCCACTCCGGTGGGACCGATCATGAGAATGTTCTTGGGGATCACCTCATCCCGGAAATCGTCCGGAAGCCGCTCCCGGCGGAATCGATTCCGCAGCGCGACCGCTACCGCTCGCTTGGCGTTCTTTTGACCGATGATATACCGATCTAGCTCCTCCACGATCTGGCGTGGGGTCATCTGTGCTTTTAGTCCTGCATCCGGCAGCTGAATCATTGGTTCTCCTGTTCTTCTCCCGATACGCATTCGAGCTTCACCAAACTGTCCTTATCGAAGCGTTCCGCCCCACCGTCCTCAGTCCGAAACTGCAGAGGGCTCGTCATCAAGACCCCCTTATGGACCCTACCGTCGTTCAACTCGACCTCATCGAGCCTCGTAGCGCTACCGATCTCGAGCCGTCGGACCCGAGAAGGCTCGAGCGTCAAAGAGCCGGTTCCGCTCTCGAATTGGACCCGTTCATCGACCCACTCCCCTCGGATCTCAACTCCGTCTTGAAGTCGCGCGCGCCACCTCCCCGTTTCGAGCAGTGCGGGAGCCTCCGCCTGAGTCGAGGGTCCCTCTGCTGTCTCGATCTGCGTCCTCGTCCCCGGACTTTCGCTCGTGGTCATCAGCGGCACGGCGGGGTCCCCCTCCACATACTCGGCCTCCGGTCCGGGAGGAGAGCCCACCTTCCCAACGCCGGCCGGACCGGGCACTTGAAAGCCAGCGGAGAACTCGAGAAGGTTCATCTGGTAGCGGTCTCCCGAGAGCGGCTCGTTCCAGAGGAGCGCCTTGTAGACGATCAGCCCTCGGCCTTCCCGCCGGAGCGCTCCCAAAGCTGGAGAGTCGATGGCGAACTGCAGGAGCGCTACGGTGTCGCCAGAGATCTCCACGGCTCCGTACCTCATGCCATCCCCATCGGGATCCGGCAGTTCGGGAAGAAAGACCGTCACTTGTCCCACTCCGGTCTGCACTGCGTGCTGCCCGTGACTCAGAGCCACGGTGGCCACACCGGAGCGCTTCTTCCCGCCCAGAACCCCTTTCTCCGGTTTGTGACGAAACTGATCCGGAAGAAGAAGGTAAGGCTGCATCCCGAACAGCGCGGCCTGGCGAGCGTCGTAGAACCAGACAGTCCCGCCGTCGCGCACCCAAGAGATGAGCGCCTCTAGCTGTTCGAGAGACGGCTCCACCCCTAATCCCTGCCAGCAGACGATACGGGTCTTGGGGTCCGAGATGGCGCTTCGAAGCCCGCTCGGTGCGTCCACGATGCGCACCCCATGGAGTTCAGCATCGCTGAACTCCTCTTTGA
>CAZDLH010000650.1:0-1946 GCA_964505925.1 uncultured Burkholderiales bacterium | reverse complement strand
CTAGCGAAACGAGGGTGGAGGATAGCCGAGCCACCCGTCCGGTCGCTCGGAGACGCGGACCGCCCGGGTCCGGTGGGAAGGGGGGCCGGCGAGCGGGCTTTCCGGGGTGTAGCCGTAGTTGATCCAGCCCCCGTTTCGGGGCACCAGCCGCTCTTTCCAGCCGTCGGCCCACAGGCAGATCACCTCGGAGCCTTCCATCCTCCAGCGCCCGGGGTTGTTCGCCGGATAGTCGCTCCAGCAGCTGCCGTCGGCGTAGATCCTGATCTGCAGCGGCTGCCCATCGCCGTGGGCCACCCACCAGAGCCCGACGGCCTCGGTCGAGCCCTGCGCGTGGGTCGCTCCAGGCAGGACGAACAGCACCGAGAACAAGAGGACAAAACTGCGCATCCGCCAGCGTTCAGCACCCCGCTCGTGAGTCCTGGCCCGGACCTTCTCTTCATCGAGAAGCCGTTCACCCCGAACCAGCTCCTCGAGGCCCTCGAGCGCACCCTCGACCGCACGCCGACGGTGGCCCCGGTCACCACCCACCGAACAAAGTCATAGCTTGGGCAAAGCCAGCTCGTTGGCGCTATCGGTGGGCGGTCGTAACGGTTGCTCTCTTAGACCGCTTCCGGGAACGACATTTCGACTCGTCGGCCGAAAGCCTTAGCGATCTTGTCGATGGTCTCGGCGGTAGCATTGCACCGGTTAGGGTCTTCCCACCGAGACCACACCGCCTGAGAGACTCCGGCGCGTCGAGCAGACTCTTTTTGAGTAAGCTCACAAGAAAACATAACAATATAAGCTGTTTCTCGAAAAACATATACCTTATGGAGCCCGATGGTTAGCTCCCGGTGTGGGAGGTCTTGGGTGAGATCCTACAGGACCCGACAACGCCGGTGCCGGCTTTGGTGCCGGTTCGGGGACTCCTTAGAGGCTCGCGCTCGTCTCCGAGGTCTCACCCTCGAAGCCCCCCAAGGATCGAAAAAAGCCCGTAGTTAGGGCTTTGGTGTTGGTGGCTGGGGGGAGAGTTGAACTCCCGACCAACGGCTTATGAGTCCGCTGCTCTACCACTGAGCTACCCAGCCGAATATTGCTCAATATAGGATCTAGATGAGTTGGCTGTCAAGAGCAATCATGAAAGTAGGGAGCGGTGCCCGTCTGTCGAATCCCCCCTGCCTCATGGATGTCCTGTCCCATTCTCCTTCCGGACTGTTCGCGGCCCTTCAACCAGTCTCGAGCAACCCGTACTTTGGCGTCTCCCTCGACTCTTTGTGGCTGCCGCTCATGGTCGGGCTCCTTCTGGTGAACGCCTACTTCGTGGCGCTGGAAGCGACGCTTAACCGTCCTGCCCCCCAGGCCTCCAAGGGGAAAGCGGCGGCCGCTACGAGCGCGACCCTGCAGAAGGTGCGGCAGAGGCCGGGCAGGGTTCGGCTCCTCGCTCGTTTCGGCATCTCGCTGGCTACGCTGGGCCTAGGGGTTGTGCTGGAGAGGTGGCTGCCAGGCTTTCCGGTGATCGCCCTCGGGCCGAACGCACGGGTCTACGCCGGGGTCGGCACGCTGCTCAGCTTTCTGCTCTTGGTGGCCCTCCACGTCGGGTTTGGGGGGTACCTTCCCGCCCGCCTAGCCCTCTTCGCCCCGGAGCGGGTCGCCCGTATGACCGCCCCCGGAGCGCTCGTGCTGTGTACCCTCTCGTCCCCCTTTCTAGCCCTCATGGAGCGCCTCTTTGAGCTGTTCTGCCGGGTTCTGGGCCTGGGGCTCGACGGTGCTGAGGCCGGCTCGCCCCAGGAGGCTCTGGACGCCGGTCGCGACCCCCACTCCCCTCAAGACAGCGACGGGGCTCCCGAAAGCGAGATGATCTCGAGCGTCCTACTGCTGTACGATCTGGTAGCCACCCAGATCATGATCCCCCGCACCGAGATGGTCTGCCTACCGCACAGCACGACCGTGGCCGACGCTATGTCGTT
>CAZDLH010000649.1:0-1947 GCA_964505925.1 uncultured Burkholderiales bacterium | reverse complement strand
CCATCTCCCCCACTCGAATCGGGATCGAGCTCGACGAGCCGCTGGAGTCGCTGGTCGCGCGACTATCCGACCGGAGCGAGCCGGACCGCCCGAAACCCGTCAAAGAGAAGAGCTTTTTGTCCCCCCTGCTGCCCGAACTATCGGTCGGTCGTCGCTTCCGCGATCCCGACGGCCATCTGGTGGAGCTGTTCAATGGTCACGGTCACCTCTAACGAGTCTTCCGACGCTCGCACGAAAGTCTGTGTTCTGTACACCGGCGGAACCTTCGGCATGGTCGCTCAACGCCCCGAGCAGCCCGAGTCGCCTCTCGTTCCGGCCTCTAAAGAGCACCTCTTTCAAGCGCTCGCCGGCCTCGGTTCGGAGCGAGGGATCGCCTGGGACCTGCGCTCTTTGACCGACCGTGAGGGGACGGCGCTAGCCCCCCTCGACTCGGCGGAGGTCGGGCCGAAACACTGGTTGGCCATCGCCGTCGCTCTAGAGAGCCACTATCACGACTACGACGGGTTCGTCGTGCTCCACGGCACCGACACCCTCGCGTACACCGCCTCCGCCCTTTCGTTTCTACTGGTGAACCTCTCCAAGCCGGTGGTTCTCACGGGTAGCCAGGCCCCCATCTTCTCCGAGCGCAACGACGCCCTTCCAAACTTCTTGAACGCCCTATATGTAGCGGGCTACAAGGCCACTTCCGTGCCGCTGATCCCAGAGGTGATGATCGCCTTTGGCGACCTCCTGCTGCGGGGAAACCGGGCGCGGAAGATCAGCGTGGACGCCCGTACCGGCTTTCGCTCACCCAACTACCCTCCGCTGGGAACCTTCGGCCAGTCCATCTCGATCGACCGTAAGCGGATCCGTCAGGCCCCACCGCCGGACCGCCCCTTCTACGTCCATCGCCGGCTCGAAGAGAAAGTGATGGACCTAACCCTATTCCCCGGAGTCCAAGGAGAGGCCCTCTCTCCCCTCTTCGAGCGGGAGGACCTCTCGGGATTCGTTCTTCGAACCTTCGGATCCGGCACTACCCCCCGGGATCCCGAGCTCCTCGAGTGCGTGGCCACCGCTGCCCGCTGCGGCAAACTGCTGCTGGTGGTAACCCAGTGCTTAGAAGGAGCGGTGGATCTCGGACGCTACGACGCATCCTCGAACCTGCTGGAGTCCGGGGTGATCAGCGGTTTCGATCTGACTCCGGAAGCGGCCCTCACCAAGCTGATGTGGATGCTGGCCTTGGAAAAGGAAGGGGAGCGCGAGGATCAGATCCAGATCTCCCACCGTGGCGAGCAGTCGTACGACCACCACTTGCTACCCTTCGGAGCCTGCCAAACCAGCACCATAGCGAGCCTGTCTCGACGCCCCACCTGCCCCTTCCAGCCCAAACATCTCCGGCGGGCTCTGCTGCGGGTCCGAGGAGCTCAAGGCGCCGACCTGCGCTTCTTCCTGAACTCCTCTGGGATCGAGCCCGACACCCCGAGCGAGGATGTGCGATGCTTAGGTCAGTTCAGTCCCCAGGACGGCAACGGCGTGGTAGACGTAACCCGAGCCCTGAAAAGGCTGCTCGTGCCCAACCGCCCGTTACGGATGACGGTTACCGGCGGGGGCGAGCCGTTCTCCTTCGAGCGCTGCGACTTGAGTCTTCTGGTGGGCTCGGACGGCTGATCGCCGCTTCCAGATCGTCTTCGGTTTAGCGAACTCTGCCAAGCCAGCTCCATCGCCTTCTAACCTTCCAACCCTAACCCCTAACCCCCTAGCCCTCTAAAGGGCGCGGTCGTCGGGCTGTCCGCAAAAAAAAAGAGCGCCCCCTCGGTCGCTCGACCGAGGGGGCGCTCCTGCAAAGCGATCGGAACGTCCGACCGCGACGGGGCCTAGCTAGACGACTTTCTTCCGAAGAGGGCGAATCCGATCACCCCTAGGAAAATCAGAAGGCCCAGGCCGATCAAGCCTCTCATACCGCCTTCG
>CAZDLH010000648.1:0-1949 GCA_964505925.1 uncultured Burkholderiales bacterium | reverse complement strand
TAGGCATCGCGCTGTGGACTCAAGGGCGCTATCGGGAAGGGTTCCCGTTCTTGGAAGAGGCGCATCGCATCCACTCTTTATTTCCTGCTCCTCCCCCACTCCCCAGCGGGCTTTAGCGGTTACGCCTTCGTCGCATCGAAGACGACCTCACCCGAAACCAGGGTGGCGAGAACAGAAGGTCTCCCCGGTCCGCTCTGTCGCAGGTCCTCGCTCCAGACGACCAGGTCGGCGTTCTTGCCTGGGGTGAGCGAACCGCAGCGGTCGCTCCATCCGCAGGCCGCCGCCGCGTGAAGGGTGTAGCCAGCCAGAGTCTGCTCTGGGGTGAGCAGCTGCTCCGGATGCCAAGGGGATCCGCCTTCATCGCTGCGCTGAGTGGCCGCTCGGAAGCCGTATATGGGGTCGACTTCGCTCACCGGGGCGTCGCTACCCATAGCCAGTAGAGCGCCGCTGCGCAGAAGATCGGCGAAGCGGTAAGCTAGGCGACTGCGGGAGCCCAAGAACTCTTCGGCGGCTCGCCGGTCGTCGAGAAGGTGACCGGGCTGTACGCTAGCGGTCACGCCTAGGTCCCGAAAGCGGGACAGCTCTGCATCGTCGAGGAGCTGGGCGTGCTCGATCCGATGTGGGACGCGGGGCCGAGGAACGCCCGCTTCGTCGAGCGACTCGAACAGGTCCAAGCAAGAGCGGTTCGCCTCGTCTCCGATGGCGTGGACACTGACCGAAAAGCCTGCCCGGGCGGCCGCTTCAAACTCTTCTCTCATCTGGCGTGGAGAGGTCAGATACAGCCCGCGACCCTCCTCTTGGGCCGGCAGCCCTTCGAACGGCTCGAGCATCTTGGCGGTCCTCGAGCCGAGGGTGCCGTCGGCGAAGACCTTGACGTGGCCTAGGCGGATCCTTTCGCTACCCCAGCCGGTTCTCAAGCCTAGCTGCGAGGCCGAAGTGAGGTGATGGGCGGCCAGGTTCAGGCTGACCCTGAGCGGCAGGGCGCCCTCCTCTTCTAGCTGTTGAAGAACGCGCAGGAGTCTGGGACCTTCGTCGAGATCCTTGATCCTCTGATCGCAGACAGCGGTGATACCTAGCCGGTGGAGTTCGCGGAAGCCGTCCCGGAGCAAGGCCTTGAGCTGCTCGTCGGTGGGCTCTGCGATGAGGTCTCGAACGAGATTGACGGCCAGCTCTTTAAGAAGTCCCGTGGGGCTACCGTCCTCGAGTCGCTCGATCACGCCCCCTTCGACCTCGACCTGCCAGTCTAGGAGGTCAGCCCTGCGTAGCCCCTCGGTATTGACCGTTGCGCAGTGCATATCGCTCCCCCAGATGAGGCAGGGGCGGTCCCCCACGATGCGATCGAGATCCTCGCGCTGGAGTGGCCGGGGTTCGCGGTACCCGGTGGCGTTCCACCCCCAACCGACCAGCCACTCTTGGCTGCGGTCCACGCTTTCGAGCGCGCGGGCCAAGGTTTCGAGATCGGTGACCTGGCGGAGATCGGCGTAGCCGCGCGACAGACACCAGTGGTACAGGTGCAGGTGCGCATCCCAAAACCCGGGAGTGACGAAGCGCCCCTCGAGATCCCAGCGCGGTAGTGAAGGGTCGGTGGATTCGGAGAGCTCGGTGCCCTCGGTGATGGCAGCGATCTTGCCTGCTCGGATCAGAACTTCGCGTCCCAGTGTGGCGGGGCGCTCCGGGGACCAGAAGCGCCCATTGATTAAGAGTCTATCTTGTAGGGGCATGCGGGCCGCTTCTCAGGCACAACGGCCGAGTCCTGGCGAGGGAAATCTCGGGCGCTCTCAAAGCAGCACGCATGGCCTATCTACTCGCCCTCGATCAGGGCACAAGCAGCTGCCGCGCCATCGTTTTTGACGACCGTGGAGCTATCGTCGAAATGCGCCAACAGGAGTTCACCCAGTCGTATCCCAAACCCGGCTGGGTCGAGCACGACGCCGAAGAGATCTGGCGAG